>NZ_CEVIVC010000012.1:0-54854 GCF_982290645.1 Protofrankia sp. CiP1_Cm_nod4 | reverse complement strand
GGAGCCGGCGGCGGCCCCGCCGCCGCGGCCCCGGGAGCCGCTGTGGGCCGCGGTGGGCCGGATCCGCCGGCTCGCGCCGGAGCTCACCGCCGGCCTGCCCGTGACGCTGGCCCTCGCCGCGGCCGCGACCGCGGGACGGGTGGTGATCCCGGTCGCCGTCCAGCAGACCGTCGACCACGGCCTGCTGGACGGCCGGCCGGACCTCGCCGTGGTGCGCCACGCGGTGCTGGCCGCGGCGGTGGCGATCGTGGTGACGGCGCTGGCGGCCTACCGGATGAACGTCCGGCTCTACCGGGCGTCGGAGGCGGCCCTGGCGACCATGCGGGTGCGGGCGTTCCGGCACATCCACGAGCTGTCCGTGCTGGCCCAGGCGCGGCAGCGGCGCGGGGCGCTGACCTCCCGGGTGACCAGCGACGTCGACCAGATGTCGCAGTTCCTGCAGTTCGGCGGCATGGTGCTGCTGCTCTCCGCCGGGCAGATGATGGTCGCGACCGTGCTGATGGCGGTGTACTCCTGGCCGCTGACCATCGTCGTCTACGCCTGTTTCGTCCCGATGGCCGTGGTGGTGTGGCGCTTCCAGCCGCGGGTGGCCAGGCGGTACCTGACCGTGCGGGAGCGGGTCGGGGACATGCTGGGCGCGATCTCGGAGTCGGTGGTCGGCGCGGCGGTGGTGCGCGCCTACGGTGTCCAGGCGCGCACGGCGGCCCGGGTGGACACCGCCGTCGACCGGTACCGCTCGGCGCAGACGGCCGCGCAGCGCCTGGTCGCCACGGTCTTCTCCGTCGGGGAGCTGGTGGCGGCGGGCGCCACCAGCGCCGTGGTGGTCGGCGGGGTGCTGCTCGGGGTGGGCGGCCATCTCAGCGCCGGGCGGCTGGTGGCCTTCCTGTTCCTGGTGACGCTGTTCGTGGTGCCGTTGCAGACCCTGACCGAGATGCTCAACGAGGGCGCGGGCGCTCTCGCCGGGCTGCGCCGCGTCCTGGACGTGCTGGACACCCCGCATGACGTGCCCGATCCCGGCCCGGACGGGCGGGAGCTGCCCGCCGGCCCGCTGTCGGTGTGCTTCGAGCGGGTCTCGTTCGCCTATCCGGGCGGCCCGCCCGTGCTGTGCGGCGTCGACCTGCGGATCGCGGCCGGCAGCCGGGTCGCGGTGGTCGGCGAGACCGGGTCGGGCAAGACCACGCTCGCCCGGCTGCTCGTCCGCCTGGTGGATCCGGCCGCCGGCCAGGTGCTCGTCGCCGGGGTGCCACTGGCACGGGTGCGGTTCGCCGCGCTGCGCCGGCGGGTCGTGATGGTCCCGCAGGAGGGGTTCCTCTTCGACGCGAGCATCGCCGACAACGTCCGCTACGGGCGTCCGGACGCCACTGACCGTGATGTTCTGGACGCGTTCGGCGCGCTGGGGCTCGCCGACTGGATCAGCGGGCTCGCCGACGGCGTGCGGGCCCGCGTCGGTGAGCGCGGCAGCCTGCTGGCCGCGGGCGAGCGCCAGCTGGTGGCGCTCGCCCGCGCCCAGGTCGCCGCCCCGGACCTGCTCGTCCTCGACGAGGCGACGTCGGCGGTGGATCCGGCGACCGAGGTGCGGCTGGCCGGCGCGCTGCGCGAGATCACCCGCGGGCGGACGTCGGTCACGATCGCCCACCGGCTGTCCACGGCCGAGTCCGCGGACCTGGTCGTCGTCGTCGACGCCGGCCGGATCGTCCAGCAGGGCACCCACGCGGAGCTGGTCGCCGTCCCCGGCGTGTACCAGCGCCTGCACGCCTCCTGGACGGCCGGCACCAGCGGCTCGTGACGGCCGGGCCGGGCCCGCGGGAGACCGGCGCGAGGTCGTCACCGCGTACGCCGACGCGGCACAGGAGCGTACCCGGCAGCACACCCGCGCCGATCATGGACTGCGCGGGCGGTGGCGAGGGGGAGCCGCGCCTATCGGCGCCGGACCGTGATGCGGGTCCACGAGCCGACGTAGATGCGTGACCCGTCGCGCAGCGGGACGGCCACGCCGCGGGCCAGCGGCGCCAGTTCGTCGTCGAGGTAGGTGCCGTTGGACGACCCCAGGTCGGTGATGGTCAGCGTGCCGTCCGGCGGGTGGTCGAGCATCGCGTGGGTGCGCGAGACCCCTCTGTCCTCGGGCGTCACCGACAGGTCGACGTCGGGGTAGTAGCCGCGGGAGCGGCTCTGCCGGCCGATGAGCGAGCGCGAGCCGCGCAGCGCGAGCACGCGGGTGACGACGGTCGCCGGGAACGACACGCCCTCCTCCGAACCGCGGTCGAAGAACGCCTGGTCCGGCGTGACCTCCGCCTCCCAGCCGCTCGGCGTGCTGTCCGGCGCCGATGCCGATGCCGGTGCCGATGCCGGTGCCGACGCCACGGGGCCACCGGCCGCCGGGCCGCCCGGCCCCGGGTGACGATCTGGCTGGAGGGGATCCGGTGCCTCGACGGGCACGGCCGTCAGCATGGGTGGCGGCATGCCCGTGACGAAGTCGTAGCCGCAGGTCTCGCAGAAACGACCGGCGCCGTCCCGAGGGGTCGTGCACATCGGGCACGAGCCGGCACCGGCACCGGCCGGCCGGGCCGCCGCGTCGGCCGGTCGCGGCGGTTGTGCCTGCGGTGGCTGTGACGGGTGCGGTGGTTGTAACGGGTGCGGCGGTCGTAACGGCTGTGACGGCCCCGGCTCGGGCGGGACGGCGTGCGGCGCCGGGGGCGGCTGCTCGGCGGCGATCAGGATGCCGCACTGGTCGCACCAGTCGTAGGTCTGCGACAGGTGCCCCTCCTGGCAGCGGGCGCTCACCGCTTCGCCGGCACCGTCTTGGTGGACGACACGTCCAGGTCCATCTCGTCCAGCGCGTCGACGTCGCGCCTGAGGCGTACCTTCCCGGTCGCCGGGTCGTCGATGTCGACCACCTTGGCCAGGCGCCGGAGCGTGCCCTCGTCGTCGGCCTCGGCGGCGAGCTGCGTCGCCCGGCCCAGTCTGGTGGCGGCGGTGGCGTCGTCGCCCAGCGCCCTCGCCTCGATGCCCTCCTGGATCGCCCGCGCCAGCTCCTCCTGACCGGTGTAGTGGGCGACCTTGTCGTTGATCCGGGTCGACAGGTCGGTGTCGTCCGTCCAGACGGCCAGGACGAGGGCTTCCGACAGCTTGGTGTCGCCGGCGACGAGGGTCACCCTGGCGGCGAGCTTCCTGGTACCGACCGGACCGGGCACGACGTCGACGCACAGGTGATACTCGCGGGTGCCGGCGCCCCAGGCGCCGGTCGGGTAGTCACGGGTCCGCTCGTTGACGTCGCCGCCGCGGCCGGTCAGGTCGTCGACCTCGGGGTAGACCTGCCGCAGGAACCGGACGGCCGCGCCCTTGGGCGTCCACACCCGTAACGTCACGTCGGGAACGGCCCGGGCGGTGGCCGCGGCGACCACCGCCCGGAAGTCGTCCGCCATCTGTTCCGGAGTCCGCAGCAGCTCCACCGAACCGAGCAGCAGGCTCGCGATCTGGCGCAGCTCGGACACCCGCCAGTCGGCGCCCACCCCCCGGCAGTCGCACTGGAACACGCCTTCGCACCGGGCGAGCGCGGCGGCGAAGACGTCCTCGCTCTCCCAGTTCTGGCCATCGGTGAGCAGGATGGCGTGCCGGGCCGCGCCGGGCCGGGTCTCCATCAGCGAGCGGGTCAGCGTCAGCCACTGGCCGATGGCTGTGCCGCCGCCCGCGCGGACGTCGTGCACCGCCTGCTTCGCCGCCGACCTGGTCGCCGCCGACGCCTCGGCGAGACCGGTCTGGCTTGTCGGGTAGACGACCCGGGCGGAGCTGTTGCCCGAGACCACCGCGAACGCCACGCCGTCGGGCAGCGTGTCGATCGCGACGGCGGCCGCGCGCCGGGCTTCGGTGATCTTCTTGCCCTCCATCGACCCGGAGGAGTCGATGATGATCACTTCCGCGGTGCCGGGGCCCGCGCCCGTGCCGGCCGGGCCGTCGGACACGATTTCGGCACTGTCCGTCACCGCTTTGACCGTCACCACCGCGTGGACATCGGTGGCGCCCTCGCTCAGGTACGCGTTCTGGTTGACATCACTGCTGAACGTGACCATCAAGGTCTCCGGGGGTGAGGTCGTCGGGTACATCGAGGACGATGACGGTGATGTTGTCGTGCCCACCGGCGCGCAGGGCGACGTCGGCCAGGTGCCGGGCGACGTCGATCGGTGCCGCAGCGGTGCCGGCCGAGGCCACGTGGGCGGCGAGCACCTGCGGGTCCGAGGCGTAGTTCCACAGCCCGTCGCTGCACACCACCACCCGGCCGGGACCGGTCAGCCGGGCGGAACCGACCTGCGGGACCACGTTGCCGCCGTTGTCGGGGCCGAGCCAGCGGGTGATCGTGTGCGCTCCCGGCGCCGTCTCGGCGGCCTCCACCGGGATGAGACCGGCGCTCGCGGCGTGTGCGGCGAGCGTGTCGTCGGCCGTGAGCCGCACCGGGCCGTCGGTACCGAGCAGGTACACCCTGCTGTCGCCGAGCCAGCCGACGGACAGCACACTGTCGATGACGACCGCGGCCACGAACGTGCACGCCGGCGCGGCGCCGGGGGTGGCGACCGGCCGGTCCAGCACCGCTCGCTGGGCGGCCGCGGCCGCGGCGCCCAGCGCGTCCGCGCCAGCCCGGTGCGGGGCCGCGGCCCGCGGCCCGCGCCCGGCGCCGGCCGCGGCGGCGACCAGCGACTCGACGGCCGCCGTGGCCGCCGCCCGCGCCGCCGGGCCGGAGTCGGGCGCGGTCGACACGCCGTCGCAGACCACGGCGACCGGCCACGGCCCCAGCGCCATGCCCATCCCGTCCTCGTTGTCCCGGTGCGCCAGGCCCCGGTCGCTGACCCCCGCGATCCGGCCGAGGTCGGTTTCGACCCGGTCGGGCGGCAGTTGCCGGCCGGGCGCGCCCGGCGCGCCGGGGTCCCGCTGCCTCCCGCAGGTCGTGCAGAAGCCGTCGCCGTCGAACTCGGCCGCGCCGCAGCTCCGGCACGGCCCGGGGACGCGCAGCAGGGTGCCGCACGCCTCGCAGTAGGAGTCGGTGGCGAACGCCGGCGCGGCGCACTGTGGGCACGGGACCGCGTCGTCATCCATGGCGCCGTCGTCGACCGCGGTGCCGTCGCCGGCGGCCGGGTCCCCAGCGGCTGGGCCTGTGGCGGCCGGGCCTGTGGCGGCCGGGCCTGTGGCGGCCGGGCCGTCGGTCACGACACCGTCGTCGATGTCCGGGTGCGGGCTCACGTCAGAGTCCTCGGCCGGACCCGGTTCGCCTCGTCGACGTAGGAGTACCGGCCGTCGACGGTGGGTGCCAGCCTGGCCAGCTCCCGGTAGGCAGCCTCGAGCCCGAACCGCAGGTCCTCCTCGCGCAGCGGCCGCCTCACCACCGTCACCGAGTCGTCCGGCACGACGGCGCCGGAGCCCACCAGGTCGACGGCGGTGGCCAGCAGGTCGCGTTCCAGCGCGGCGCGCCGGGCCGGGTCCAGGGTGAGCCGGCCGAGGACGGCCGACGCCTCGGCCAGCCCGGCCCGGTCGGGCGGACCGGCGGCCGTCACCGTCCCCAGCAGCCGGGCGAGCCTGACCTGGGCGTCGAGATAGGCCGCCGACGTCGGCGGCACCCGCCGGTAGGCGTCGGCGGCGCCCTGCCGGTCCCCGGCCGCCGTCCGCACCCTGGCCAGCCCGAACGCCGCGCTGGTGAACGAGTCGTCGGTGCTCGACACCACGTCGTACATCCGCTCGGCGTAGCCCGTGTCGCCGTCGGCCTCGGCGGCCAGTGCCAGCGCGAGCTTGGGCGCGAGCTCGCCCGGCGCCTCGCTGTAGACGCCGTCGAACTCGGCGCGCGCGGTGGCGACGTCGCCCTCGGCCAGCGCGACCAGGCCACGGTAGTAGCCGGCCCGCCAGTCCCACGGGTCCTCGTCCTCGATCGCGTCGAGCGTCCGGCGGGCCTGTTCGTACCGGCCGGCGTCGAGCTGGGCGCGGGCCAGCCGCAGCCGCACCTCGACGGTGGCCGGCTGGATCGCCGCCAGCAGCTCGGCGAGCGCGGCGGCGTCGGTGTCCGGCAGCGCGGCGAGCGTGCTGGCGGCCGGGTCGTCGGGATCGACCCGCAACGTCGGCAGCACGGAGGCGGCCGGCTCGGCCCGGCTGCCGTCCGGGTTCTCGCCGGTCAGGTGGGTGTCGCCGGTGAACCGCCGGCTCGGGGCGGGCGCCGGCATGCCACGTTCCGCGGCCACGACCTCGCGCAGCACGCCCAGCAGCTCGTCGTGCATCTCGTCGGCGCTGGCGAACCGGTCGTCCGGCGAAGATGCGGTGGCCTTCAGCAGGAACCGGTGCAGCGAGTCGTAGCGGAGCAGCGGCGGGTGGTCGTCCGGCGGCGGTAACGAGTGCTTGTACGTGGAGGTGTTGCCACGGAAGTCCAGGATCAGCGTGGCCAGCGTGCGTCCCAGCGTGTACAGGTCGGAGGTTACCGATGGTAACTGGTTGCCGACTTCCGGTGCCTGGTAGCCCGGCGTGCCGTAGACGTCGCTGCTGACGTCGTCGGCCCGGCGGACCGCGCCGAGGTCGATGAGCTTGAGGGTGTCCTGCCCGAGCATCACGTTGTCCGGCTTGAAGTCGCAGAACAGCAGGCCGTTGCGGTGCAGGTAGGCGAACGCCGGCAGCACCGCGAGCAGGTAGGAGACCGCCTCCGCCACCGGCAGCGGGTCCGGCTGGCCGAGCGCCGCGCGGCGCCGCCTGAGCAGCTCGCGCAGTGACGTCCCGCCGACGTACTCCATCACGATGTAGCCGGTCCCGGCATGCTCGACGAAAGTGTAGATCTTGACGATCGTCGGGTGGTCGACGGACGCGAGGAAGCGCCGCTCGGCGATGGCGGCGCTGTGGGCGCTGGCGTCCCCGACGTCGAGCAGCCCCTTGAGCACGACCCGCAGGCCCTCCACGCTGTGGTCGAGGGCCAGATAGATCCAGCCCTGGCCGCCATGGGTGATCGCGCCCACCACCTCGTAGCGGGGGGCCCTGTCGCTGGAGCTCACCGGGGGGCCGATCCTGTCGCCGGGGCGTAACCCCGGCTCGAACGAGAACGGCCGCTGGCAGTGGACGCAGAAGCCGGTCGTACGGCCCGGCCGCCCCTGCCGGCTGCGTCCCACCGGCTGCTCGCAGCCGCGGTTGCGGCAGAACCGCTTGTTCTCCGGCACCACCGGGCTGGTCCGTACCAGCGAGGCCGGGTCCGGGACGGTCGTCTCGGGCACCTGTACCAGCCCGGCGCCGAGCCGGCGCACCGACGACCTGGACGGCTTCGAGCCCCTGGCCCGGCCGGCCCGCGAGGCGCGGGACGAGACCAGTGACGAGGCGGAGCTCGACGCCGACGGGAACGACGGCCGCTGCCGCGACGGCACCGACAGGGCGGCCGGCCCGGGCCTCGGCGGGGCGGGGACCGACATGGCGGGCCCCGAGGCGGCGGAAGGGGATGCGGGGGATGCGGGAGAGGGGGCGGTCCCGCACTCGTCGCAGAACCCGTCCGGCTGGACCGTGCCGCCGCACCCCGGCTCCTGGCACCGGGCCCCGGCGGACGCCGCCGGGCTCGACTGCTGGCTCATCGCGTCGGCTCCTCGAGATCGGTGCGGTCGACCAGTTTCGCGGCGTACGACATCACGAGTTCGTCGGCCGCGTCGAGGTCGACCGGCGAGGTGTAGAGCGTCTCCCGCGCCCGCCGGAAGACGGCGTCGAGGTCCGGGGCCTGCGCCACGCCGTGGCGCACCGCCTTCGCGTGCAGCGCGTGGAGCAGCCCGCGCAGCTCGCCGCGCCGGTTCAGCGGCGCGGCGTTGGCCTCGGCGGCCTGCCGGGCGGTGGCCAGCGCCGAGGTGGCGACGTCGCGCCAGGCGGCGAGCCCGCGGCCGGCCCGCAGCCAGTCGCCGGCGGCCCGGCGGTGCTCGAGGCGCTCGAGCCATGGGCGCAGGCCCCGCCGTGGGTCGTCCAGCCAGCCGTCCGCCAGCCGCAGCAGGCCGGTGCCGGTGCCGGTCACCCGCGTGACGACGGCCGCCGCCGCCTGCTCGGCCGCGGCGGCAACCGAGACGATCTCGGCGAGCAGCTCGCTGGCCGCCCGCAGCTCGTCGGCCAGCGAGTCGTGCTGCCGGCACAGCCCGTCGACGGCGTCGCGGGCCAGGCGGACCCGGTCGGCGGTCTCGGCGGGTCCGGCCGGCGCCACCGCTATCGGGTCGCTGGCGACGCTCGCCGCCAGCGACGACACGCTCGCCCGGGCGGCCGCCAGCTCGGCGACGGCGTCGGGGCCCAGCCCGATCCGCTGGAGCGCCGTCGCCAGCCCGGCGAGTTCGCGCTCGGCGGCGGCCAGCGCCGCGAGGCTGCCGGACCGGGCGGTCTCGAGCAGGTCGAGGTCGGCGTTCGCGGCGGCCACCGTCTCGGCGGTGCCGACCAGCAGGTCCTCGGGATAGATCGCGACGCCGGCACCGGTGCCGGCGGGGCCGGCAGCGCCCGCGCCACCGCCTGCCTCACCGCCCCCGCCCGCGCCCGCGCCTGTGACGGCTGGGCCGGCGTGCGGCGGCGGCGGTCTGCGCGGCACCGACGCCCGGTGCAGCAGGGCCTCGAGCTCCTCCGCCCTGCGCGGCCGCGGCCCGCCGGTGCGTAGCGCCCGTGCCCTGGTCAGCACCTCGGACAGGGTGGTGAACCGGTCCCACAGCCAGTCCAGCCGGTCACGCACCCGGCCGGCGCACACCGCGGTCCGGCTGCCCGGCGCGCCCGCCGTGGCCGCCGGGTCCGGCAGCACGCGGGCAGCCCGCGCGTCCAGGTCGAGCAGCGAGCGGGCCAGCGCCGCGCTGCCCGCCTCCAACTGGGCGAGCGTGGCATCCACGGCGTCGAGCCGGCCGGGCGCCACGGCCTAGTTCCGGTAGACCGGGACCGGCGGCGCTGGGACGGCGCGGTCCAGCCAGCGGCCGAAGATCTGGGCCCAGGCGTGGTCGGCGAACGCCTGCTCGAGCACGCCGTTGACGAACGCGGTCAGGTCGGGGCTGTTCTTGCTCACCCCGGCGGCGATCGGCTGGTTGAACCGGTCGGCGTCGACGACGTGGGTGCGCGGGTCCTGCGCTGCCAGGCCCGCCAGCACCATCTCGTCGTTGACGATGCCCTCGACCTCGCCGTCCTGCAGCGCGATCAGGCAGTCGGCGACGTTCGACACCGGGTAGGGGACCGGGTGCGACGGCTCGTTCTCGATCGCCTGCAGCGACGTGGTGCCGGACGCGGCGCAGACCTTCCTGCCGCCGAGGTCCGCCAGGCGCTGGTACCTCGAGTCACGCAGCACCAGCAGGCCGGTCGCGGTCATGTAGTACACGGTGGTGAAGTCGATCTCGAGCAGCCGGGCGCAGGTCGCCGTCAACGAGCCGGCGGACAGGTCGATCTCGCCGTTCGCGACCAGCGGCAGCCGTTGCGCGGCGGTGATGGCGCGGAACCGCACGTGCCCCGGCTTGCCGAACAGCCACTCGCCGACGAGGTTCGCGACGTCGACGTCGAAGCCCTCGAACGCGCCGGTGTCCGGGTTCACCGAGCCGAACGGCGGGGTGTCCGGACGGACTCCGACGATCAGGTAGCCCCGGTCGAAGATCCTACGCAGCGCCGGGGATGCCGGGACGGTTCCCGGTGCCGGCATCGGCGACGGCGGGCGCCAGGTGGCGGCCGGGTTGCCGCAGCCGGCCGGCGGTGATGCCGGCGACGATGGCGGAGCGGCCGTCGTACCCGCAGCCGCCGTGCCACTGGCGGGCGCGGTGGTCGTGGCCGCCGTCGCTCGGGGCGGTAGCGGTCGGGCGGCGTCCGGCAGGCCTGCCTCGACGCTCCCGCAGGCGACGAGACCGGCCAGTAATGCCGCCCCTAATGCCCCGGCCCTCGCCGCGGCGCGTGGCCTCCTCGCGCTCGCGCGCTTCCGGCGCAAGATCACTCCCACGAGTCAATCGTAGGTTGTCGGCCCTGGCAGGTAAGCCCGATGTCAGGTTGATGTCACGCTCGGCGGTATTCGTTGATGCGGAGCTGGAATCCGGTGACAGTCAGCGCGATGGCACCGACCAGGACGATGGTCGCGACGACCGTCACCGGGGTGAGGTCGTGCGAGGCGTCGGCCAGCGTGGCGGCGAACCGTCGCTCGCTCGCGGTCAGCGCGGCGTCGGCTATCTGGTCGTACCGCCCGAACGTGGCGGTACCGTCGGCGAGCGCGAGCGCGACGGCCTGCTGGAAGCCGCCCGGCTCCGCGGCCCGTGCCCGGACCTGGACGCTGGTCTCCTGGTACTGCTCCCAGGCGCCGGCCAGGCCGGCCCGCGACTGTGCGTCCGGCCCGCCCGCGGCGGCGACGGCGGGCAGCACCGGCGGGCCGGGCACCCCGCCCGGGGCCGCGCCGCCCGGCGCCGTGTCGTCCCGTGCCCGGCCGGACTCGCCGTAGCCCAGGCGCTGGGCGACCCGCGTCGCGTCCAGGTCGAACAGCGCGCCGTTGCCCCGGGCGATCAGCGCCAGGCTCTCGTCGCCCCAGGCGCGAAGGCCGAGGCTGCGCGCCTGGGCGACGAGCGTCATCGGCTGGAAGGCGTCGTCGCGTCCGTCGCGCAGCGTCGACCGTTCGGCGGCGAAGGCACTGAGCGTGTAGCCGAGCACGCCGGCGACCAGCGCGGCCGCGGCGACCAGCGGCAGGTTCAGCACGCGGTTCGTGCGGCGGTACAGCAGCACCTGCACGGCGGCCAGGCCGGCCAGGCTCGCCAGCCCGGCGAGGGTGACCAGGACCGGATGATGCCAGGATGTGGCCTGGTCGTAGGAGGCGTCGATCCGCCTGGCGTCGACGGCGGCCAGCGTGTCGGCGGCCGGCAGGATCGTGTACTGCATCAGCGTGGACGCCTGCCGGAGGTAGGCCGCGCCGACGACGTTGCCGAACCGGTTGTTGGCACGGGCCCGTTCCACCAGGCCGGTGTAGGCCGGAATCTCGCGGGCGAGGGTGGCCAGCGGCTCCCGCGCCTCGGGTGGTCCGCCGGCATGGGCCAGGTCGACGACGCGGCGGGCGGCGGACGCCACCGACTCCTCGTAGACCCGGCGCTGCTCGACGGGTTCGACGCCGCCGGCCAGGAAGGCACGGGCGACCGTGGCGTCCGCGACCGACAGGTCGGCGTGGATGCGTTGCGCGGCGGCGAACGACGGCCCGGCATCGTTCCTGACGGTGTCGACCGCGTCGGCGCGGGACAGCCCGGTGCCGAACGTGGCCAGCCAGAACAGCAGCGTCGTGCCGAGCAGGCCCGCCGACAGCAGGCGGAGCAGGCCAGGCGTGGTGGCCGTCCGCGCCCGAAGGCCCGCGACAGCTCGTCCAACCGGGGTCACACAGTGATCGTAGTGTCACCATGGCGCTGCCGTGCCGAACTGGCAACTACCGGACGGATACTGGACGAACAGGTGCGCCCGGCTCCGCCCGTCCCACCGGCGTGCCGCGCTGGCACGGCTCATCGGCTATGCGGCTCATCGGGCATGCGAGGCCGTCGGGCGCGGCACAATGGGCACGTGCCCGCCCCACCCCCCCGCCTGGACCCCGCGATCGCCGGCCGGCTCAAACGTGACGCCGCCGGCCTGTTCCCGGCGGTCGCCCAGCAGTACGACACCGGCGAGGTGCTGATGGTCGGCTGGATGGACGACGAGGCCCTGCACCGGACGCTGACCACCGGGCGGGCCACCTACTGGAGCCGCAGCCGCCGCGAGTACTGGGTCAAGGGTGACACCAGCGGCCACCTGCAACTGGTCCGCTCGGTGTCGCTGGACTGCGACGGGGACACCGTCCTGGTCCAGGTCGACCAGGTGGGGCCGGCCTGCCACACCGGCAGCCGGAGCTGTTTCGACGGCCGGCGGCTACCAGCCGTCATCATCGACCACGTACGGGCCGGTATCGATCACGTACAGGCCGGCATTGACCACGCACGGGCCGGCATCGGCCACGTACAGGCCAGCATGGACGAACCGCGGGCCGGCGCCGGTCCGGCACGCGACGGCGACGCCCGGCGGGTGGACGCCGCCGAACCCGTGAGAGGAGCCCGGTCGTGACCACAGGGGAGATCAGCCCCGGCCGTTCGCGGTTCCATGAGCTGGCCGCCGAGTACCCGGTGGTCGCGGTGACCCGCCGCCTGCTCGCCGACGGCGAGACCCCGGTCGGGATCTACCGCAAGCTCGCCGGCGGTCCGGGCACGTTCCTGCTGGAGTCCGCCGAGAACAGCGAGACGTGGTCGAGGTACTCGTTCGTGGGCGTCCGGGCCGCGGCCACCCTCACCGAACGTGACGGGTCGGCGGTCTGGGAGGCGGGTGACCCGCCGCCGGGGCTGCCCACCGGCGGCGACCCGCTGGAGATCCTGCGGGCGGCGCGGACGGCGTTGCGCGCCCCCCGGCCGCCCGGCGCCCCACCGCTGACCGGCGGGCTGGTGGGCTACCTGTCGTACGACATCGTCCGGCGGGTGGAACGGCTGCCCTCGACCGCCGTGGACGACCTGGGCATGGCCGAGCTGCGCATGATGCTCACGGCCGACCTGGCCGTCTTCGACCACTGGGACAGCTCCTGCCTGCTGATCGCCAACGTGTTCACCCGCGGCGGCGGCCTCGACGCGGCCTACGACGACGCCCTGCAGCGGCTCGAGGTCATGACGGCCGGCCTGTGCAAGTCGACCGAGCCAACCGTGGCCAGCACCGGCGTGCCGGCGGAGCTGTCGATCGCGGACTTCGTCTCGGCGACCCCACCGGAGCGTTTCGAGGCGTCCGTCGAGGCCGCCATCGAGGAGATCCGGGCCGGCGAGTGCTTCCAGATCGTGGTCTCCCAGCGCTTCGAGCGACCGACGACGGCCGCCGCCCTGGACATCTACCGGGTGCTGCGGGCGTCCAACCCGAGCCCGTACATGTACCTGCTGCGCTTCGACGACCACGATGTGATCGGCTCCTCGCCGGAGGCGCACGTGACGGTGACGGGACGCCGCGCCCTGCTGCACCCGATCGCCGGCAGCCGGCCCCGCGGCGCCACCCCGGAGGCGGACGCCGAGCTCGCCGCGCAGCTGCTCGCCGACCCCAAGGAGCGGTCCGAGCACGTGATGCTTGTCGACCTGGTCCGCAACGACCTGGGCCGGGTCTGCACGCCGGGGTCGGTGCGGGTGGTCGAGTTCGCCGCCGTCGAGCGGTTCTCGCAGATCATGCACATCGTCTCGACGGTGACCGGCGAGGTCGCGGCGGACCGTTCGGCCGTGGACGTCCTCACGGCGACCTTCCCCGCCGGCACCCTCACCGGCGCGCCGAAGGTGCGCGCGATGGAGATCATCGATGGGCTCGAGCCCACCCGCCGGGGCCTGTACGGGGGCGTGGTCGGCTACCTGGACTTCGGCGGTGACCTGGACACCGCGATCGCCATCCGCACCGCCGTGCTGCGTGACGGTGTCGCCTACGTGCAGGCCGGCGCGGGCATCGTCGCCGACTCCGTCCCCGCGGCCGAGAACGACGAGAGCCGCACCAAGGCGGCGGCGGTGCTGCGGGCGGTCGAGATCGCCGAGTCGCTGCGCCCGCCGACATGACCGGGGGCACACCGCGGACACCGTTCGTGGCCGCCGGTGGGCGCCGCGACGACGACACCCGCGCGGCCGACGACACCCGCGCGGCCAGCGGGGGAGGGACGGGCCGGGCGGACGTGCCCGGGCCGTCCGCCGGCACCGCCGGCCGGCGGCGGGAGATGGCCGTGGCGGTGGCCGCCTGCCTGCTCGGCGCCGCGGTGGTGCTGCTCACCGTCGGGGCGACCTGGGTGCGGGTGCGGGTCTCCGCCGTGGGGGCGAACGAGCCGGCGGTGGCCGCCGCGCCGCTGGCGGCCGGCCTGAGCGGCTCCGAGCTGGCCCCGGCCCTGGCCGGGCTGGGCCTGGTGGGGCTCGCCGGGGTGGTGGCGATCGCCGCGACCAGGCGTGCCGGCCGGGTGGTCGTCGGTGTGCTCGTCCTGCTCGCCGGGGTGGCGGCCGCGGTCGTCGCCGGCCGGGTCGCGGCCGACCCCCTTGCGGCGGCGCGGGCCACCGCGCGGGTGCGCGACCTCGTCCCCGGCGCCACCGCCGACCTGCGGGACCTGCGGCGCACCGCCGCGCCGTGGCTGGCCGCCGCCGGCGGCGTGCTCCTCGCCGGCGGCGGGCTGCTCGTCGCGCTGCGCGGGCACACCTGGTCGGCGCTGTCCGCCCGCTACCGGGCCCCGGCGGCCCGGCCGGTCGACGCCTGGGAGGCCATCGACCGAGGCGACGACCCGACCTGATCCTGGCCTCAGCCGATCTCGGGGCGGGCCGGCAACCGGTCGCTGGCGGGCGGACTGCCAGGTGTCGGCTGCCTTACGGTCGGCAACAGTCCCTCCGGATGATCAACAGACGGACAATCACGATACGTGGGCATGGTGTCCGCGCATCCGGTGTGCAAAGGTTTTTCAGCCTTCTCGTTTCACTGTCCTCGGTCCTGTGTCAACCGGTGAGCAACCGGCGGGTGTGAGCATTCGAGCCCTTCGGCGGGGGGCGGATGCCTGCGGCACACGCCTGGCCTAACATCGGCGCCATGGCCGCGACAGCCACGGGCACAGACCGATGAGCGTTCTCGACGACATCCTTGACGGGGTGCGCGTGGACCTCGCCGAACGGGAGGCCGCGACCCCCCTGGCGGCGCTGAAGCGACGCGTCGAGCGCGTTCCCGATCCCAGGGACGCGCTGGCGGCGCTGCGTAGCCGGGCCGTCGCGGTGATCGCCGAGGTCAAGCGCCGTTCCCCGTCCAGGGGCGAGCTCGCCACGATCGCCGACCCGGCGGCGCTGGCGGCCCAGTTCGAGGCGGCGGGCGCGGCGGCGATCAGCGTCCTGACCGAGCGGCGCCGGTTCGGCGGGTCCCTGGCCGACCTGGACGCCGTGCGCGTCGCGGTGGACGTGCCCATCCTGCGCAAGGATTTCGTGATCTCCCCGTACCAGGTCTTCGAGGCGCGGGCGCACGGTGCCGACATCGTCCTGCTGATCGTGGCGGCGTTGGAGCAGCCCCGGCTGGTCGGCCTGCTCGAGCGGGTCGAGTCGCTGGGCATGACCGCCCTGGTCGAGGTGCACGACGAGCAGGAGGTCGCGCGGGCGGTCGACGCGGGAGCGAAACTGATCGGCGTCAACGCGCGTAACCTGCGGACGCTGGACGTCGACCGTGCCACCTTCGCCCGGCTGGCGCCGCTGCTGCCGCCGGGGGTGGTCAAGGTCGCCGAGTCCGGCGTGCGCGGGCCGCACGACCTGCTCGCCTACGCCGCGGCCGGCGCCGAGGCGGTCCTGGTGGGGGAGGCCGCGGTGACCGGCACGAATCCCCGCCAGACGGTCGCGGACCTGGTCACCGCCGGCGCGCATCCAGCCACCAAGGTCGGCCGCTGACTCGCCGCCGGCCCACCGCTGACGTGTCGCCGGGCCGCCGCTGACGTGCCGCTGACGTGCTGCTGGCTCGCCGCCGATGTGCCGCCGGCTCGCCGCCGGCCCGTGGCTGACCTGCCGCTGATGCGCCGCCGGCCTGTCGCGCACGGAACATCCCCAGGGCGATAGGTTCACGCAGTGACCTCCGCCGTGACTCCAACCGCCGGGCCCACCGACGCGGATGCCGTACCGGTGGGCCCGCTGCCCGACAGCGCCGGGCACTTCGGGCGCTTCGGTGGTCGTTTCGTCCCCGAGGCGCTGTTCGCCGCGCTGGACCAGCTGACCGACGCCTACGCGGCCGCGCGGGCCGATCCCGGTTTCGCCGCCGAGCTGGGCGGGCTGCTCGCGACGTACGCCGGCCGGCCCACCGCGCTCACGGACGCGGCCCGGCTGACCGCGCACGTCGGCGGCGCCCGCATCCTGCTCAAGCGGGAGGACCTGGCCCACACCGGCTCCCATAAGATCAACAACGTGCTCGGCCAGTGCCTGCTCACCCGCCGGATGGGCAAGACCCGGGTGATCGCCGAGACCGGCGCCGGCCAGCACGGGGTGGCCACGGCCACCGCCTGCGCGCTGCTCGGCCTGGAGTGCGTGGTCTACATGGGCGAGGAGGACACCTCCCGGCAGGCGCTCAACGTCGCCCGGATGCGGCTGCTCGGCGCCGAGGTGGTGGCCGTCGCCTCGGGCAGCCGCACCCTCAAGGACGCGATCAACGAGGCCATGCGGGACTGGGTGGCCACGGTGGACACGACCCACTACTGCATCGGCTCGGTGATGGGGCCGCACCCCTTCCCGATGCTGGTCCGTGACTTCCAGCGGATCATCGGGGTGGAGACGCGGGCACAGGTCCTCGAGCGTGTCGGCGGGCTGCCCGACGCGGTGGTGGCCTGCGTCGGCGGCGGCTCGAACGCGATGGGGATCTTCCACCCGTTCATCGGCGACCCCTCCGTCCGGCTGATCGGCGCCGAGGCCGGCGGCGACGGGCTGGCCACCGGCCGGCACGCGGCCGCGATCGCCGGCGGCGCCCCCGGCGTCTTGCACGGCATGCGCACGTTCCTGCTCCAGGACGCCGACGGGCAGACGCAGGTGTCGCACTCGATCTCGGCCGGGCTGGACTACCCGGGCATCGGTCCCGAGCACGCCTGGCTGCACGAGACGGGCCGGGCGACCTACGGGGTGGTCGACGACCGGGCCGCCATGGACGCGCTGCGCCTGGTGGCCCGGCTGGAGGGCATCCTGGTCGCGATCGAGAGCGCGCACGCGTTCGCCGCCGCGTTCGGCGTCGCCCGGGATCTCGGCCCGGACGCCGTCGTCGTCGTGAACTGCTCGGGGCGCGGTGACAAGGACGTCGACACCGCGGCGAAGTGGTTCGACCTCCTCTGACGGCCCTCCCCGGCGGGAACGCCGGCAGCGACGAAAAACACCACCGTCAGGAACGAACACCACCGCCAGGAACGAGCAGCGCCAGCGGCGGGAACCACGCCGAACCAGCTCCGCGCGGCGGGTGCCAGGCAACGGCCTGGCCGCCGCCGACGGCGGAACGGATCACGGAACGGACCAGGGTGCGAAGTCTTTCGGATGAACGGAGCCTCGCCGGTGAGCCCGACGAGCGAAACGAGCCCGGCGAGCGGAACGAGCCCGGCGGGCAGAGCCGGCTGAGCCAGGCCTTTGCCCGGGCGCGCGCCGACGGGCGGGCGGTGCTGGTCGGCTACCTGCCGGCGGGCTTCCCCTCGGTGGCCGGCGCGGTCACGGCGATGCGGGCCCTCGTCGAGGCCGGGGTGGACGTCGTCGAGGTCGGCCTGCCCTACTCGGACCCGACCATGGACGGCCCGGTGATCCAGGCCGCGTCCGACGCGGCCCTGCGCCGCGGGGTCACCACCGCCGACGTCCTGCGCACGGTGGAGGCGGTGGCCGCCACCGGCGTGCCGGCGCTGGTGATGACCTACTGGAACCCGGTCGAACGCTACGGGGCCGCCGCGTTCGCGCGTGATCTCGCGGCCGCGGGCGGAGCCGGCGCGATCACACCGGACCTGCCGCCCGAGGAGGCCGGCCCGTGGCTCGCGGCCACCGCCGACACCGGGCTCGACCCCGTCTTCCTGGTCGCGCCGAGCTCGACCGACGCCCGGCTGGCGCGGGTCGCCGCGGTCAGCAGGGGCTTCATCTACGCGGCGTCGCTGATGGGCGTGACCGGGGCCAGGGAGCGGGTGGGCGCGCAGGCGGCCGAGCTGGCCCGCCGGGTCCGGGCCGTGACCGACACGCCGGTCGCCGTCGGGCTCGGTGTGAGCACGCCCGAGCAGACGGCCGAGGTCGCCGGCTTCGCCGACGGGGTGATCGTCGGATCGGCTCTGGTCAGGGCGCTGCTGGACGCCGAGCGCGCGGGGGCGGATCCGGAGGAGGCGGCGGTGGCGCTGCGGGGGGTCGTGGCCGGGCTCGCCGCCGGGGTGCGCCGCTCCGGGCCGTCCGTGCCACGGGGATGATCCCTGCCGTCCCTGCCGTCCCTGCCGTCCCTGCCGTCCCTGCCGTCCGAGTCGCTCCCGCTGCCCGTAGTGGTGCCGTGACTACAGGATCGTTTGATAGTGATTTGCAACTTTTTGTAGTGTTTCGTGGCGTCCGCTGATAGCTGGTGACGTCCAGTAATATTGCTGGCGTAATTGATAATCTTCGGTGACAATCTGCCGGTTACTTACGGCAACGCTTGTGGCATGCGGCGATGTGGGGCGCGGCGAGGGCCAGGTTACGGGCGGTATAGCTTGGCCCGTGTGGTCCTAGCCGCGATTCCCAGCCCCTCGACGGGCATCCTGTATGTAGGCCCCGTTCCACTGAGGGGCTACACCCTGATGATCATCATCGGTATCGTGATCGCGACCGTGATCACCGGTCGGCGGCTGCGCGCGCGTGGCCAGCCCTCCTATCTCGCTACCGACGTGGCGGGGTGGGCTGTCCCGTTCGGTGTCGTCGGAGCGCGGATCTACCATGTCGTCACCAGCCCGGACGCCTATTTCGGCGCCGGCGGGGACCCGGTCGACATCCTGCGGGTCTGGCATGGCGGGCTGGGGATCTGGGGCGCGGTCGTCGGCGGGGCGCTGGGCGGGTGGCTCGCCTGCCGGCGCCGCGGGGTCGCCTTCGGCCTGTTCGCCGACGCGGCGGCCCCGGGCCTGGTCCTGGCGCAGGCTGTCGGGCGGGTCGGCAACTGGTTCAACCAGGAGCTCTACGGGCGCCCGACCGGCCTGCCCTGGGCGCTGCGGATAGACCCCCGGCACCAGCGTGTCCCCGGCGAGCCGCTCTACCATCCCACCTTCCTGTACGAGGCGCTGTGGAACGTCGGGGTGGCCGGCGTCCTGCTGTGGGTGGACCGCCACCACCGGCTCGGCCGGGGCAAGCTGTTCGCGCTCTACGTGCTGCTCTACACCGCCGGGCGGGCCTGGATCGAGGCGCTGCGCATCGACGAGGCGCACACCTTCCTCGGGGTGCGGCTCAACGACTGGACGTCGCTGGTCGTGTTCGCCGCCGCGGCGCTCGCCCTGGTGTTCCTGCGCGCTCCCGCCGACCTCCCGGCGTCCGCCGACGCACCCACCGACGATCCCAGCCCCACTGCCAGCCCCGCCGCCGGGCCCACGGCAGAGCCCGCTGCCGAGTCCGCTGCCGAGTCCGCCGCCAGCCCCGTGGCCACCTCCACCGCCGGCGGGCCCGCGGCAGGGCCCGCTGCCAGTCCCGCCGCCGGGCCTGCGGCAGAGCCCGCCGCCGAGCCCGCTGCCGAGTCCGCCGCCAGCCCCGCCGCCGGGCCTGTTGCCAGTCCCGTGGCCAGCCCCGCCGCCGGGCCCGCGGCAGAGCCCGCCGCCGGGTCCGCGGCCGCCGCGGACGAGCCGGGCAGCGAGGCCTCCGGTGACGCCGCGGCCCGGGCCGACGGCGTGGGCGGGGAGAGCGCGGTGGCCGAGAGCGGCGGCCCGGGCGGGGAGGCCTCCCCGGCGGCACGGCCCGACGGCGTGCCGCCGGGCGTGGAGCCCGCCGTCCGCGCGGCCGCCGAGCCGTCCAACCAGTCCTGACCGGCGGCGCCAGGCCGCGACGGCGAAAAACGGGGAAAACGGAAAAAAGGAGAGAACGGGGAGGTCAAAGAGGACGAGAGGACGGAGGGGAGCGCGGAGAAAGCGGAGAGTACGCGGAGCGAGGTGTCCGGCATCCGACAGCCGGTGGCTGACGGCGATCGCGGACAGCGCTGGGATGCGGCGCTGGAAACAGCGACGAAAGACGGCGGTGACGTTGGTGGACGCTCAGGGCGGCGTGCTCCGGGGCCGGCCGGCGGGTCTGGGGCCGCGGCGCCACCGCGTGCCCGGTTGGCCACATCCGCCGCCAGCCCGTTTGTGATCACGGCGGATCCGGTGCGCACGTGGCACACTCGTTAGTGCGCCCGGCCGGGACATTTCCTGTCGGCGGCGCGTCCGGACAGCGTCGTCCGCCTCTTGGAGATCCCCTGAAGACGGACAGGACCCGCCGGATGTCGATCGCACAAGGTTTGTACGACCCCACGTTCGAGCACGACGCCTGCGGGGTCGGCTTCGTCGTCGATGTCCGTGGGCGACGCAGTCACGAACTGGTCGAACAGGGCCTCACCGTGCTGCGCAACCTCGACCACCGGGGCGCGTCCGGCTCCGACCCGGACACCGGTGACGGCGCGGGCATCCTGTTGCAGGTCCCGGACGCGTTCCTGCGCGACGTCGTCGACTTCCCGCTGCCGCCGCCCGGCCAGTACGCGGTGGGCACCGCGTTCCTGCCGCAGATCGCCGGCGACCGGGACGACGCGGTCCGCGCGATCAGCCGGATCGTGCGCGCGGAGGGCCTGCGGGTCCTTGGCTGGCGCGAGGTTCCGGTGATCAGTCACATGGTCGGCCGGTCCGCCGCGGAGGTCGAGCCGTGGATGCGCCAGCTTTTCCTCGGCCTGCCCGCCACGGCCGGCGGCGGCCGCACGGTGGGTGTCACGGCCGGTGTCACAGCGGGTGACGGCGCCGGCGGCGGCGAGCCCTTCGACCTGATGGACCTGGAGCGCCGGGCGTTCCGTGTGCGCACCCGGGCCCACCGGGAGGCGGGGGTGTACTTCGCCTCCCTGTCCGCGCGCACCGTCGTCTACAAGGGGATGCTCACCACCCACCAGCTCTCCGCGTACTTCCCCGACCTCGACGACCCCCGGTTCGCCAGCGCCATCGCGCTGGTGCACAGCCGGTTCTCCACCAACACCTTCCCGAGCTGGCCGCTGGCGCACCCGTACCGGTTCGCCGCCCACAACGGTGAGATCAACACCGTGCGTGGCAACCGCAACTGGATGCACGCCCGGGAGGCGCTGCTCGCCAGTGACCTGATCCCGGGGGACCTGAACCGTCTGTTCCCCATCTGCTCGGACGGCGCCAGCGACTCGGCCAGCTTCGACGAGGTCCTGGAACTGCTCCACCTGGCCGGGCGCAGCCTGCCGCACGCCGTCCTGATGATGATCCCGGAGGCGTGGGAGAACCACGACGAGATGGATCCGGCCCGGCGGGCCTTCTACCAGTTCCATTCGGCGCTGATGGAGCCGTGGGACGGCCCGGCGTCGATCGCCTTCACCGACGGCACGGTCATCGGCGCGGTGCTCGACCGCAACGGGCTGCGCCCGTCCCGCTACTGGGTGACCGACGACGGCCTGGTCGTGATGGCCTCCGAGGTCGGCGTCCTCGACATTCCCGCGCACAAGGTGGTGCAGAAGGGCCGGCTGCAGCCGGGGAAGATGTTCCTGATCGACACCGCCCAGGGCCGGATCGTCGACGACGAGGAGATCAAGTCCGAGCTGGCCGCCGCCGCACCCTACGAGGAGTGGCTGCACGCCGGCCTGATCTCCCTGGACGACCTGCCCGAGCGCGAGCACGTCATCTACGGGCACGAGTCAGTGCGCCGCCGCCAGCAGGTCTTCGGCTACACCGAGGAGGAGCTGCGGGTCATCATCGCGCCGATGGCCCGCGCCGGCGCGGAGCCGATCGGGTCGATGGGCACCGACACCCCGGTGGCGGTGCTCTCGCAGCGCCCGCGGCTGCTGTTCGACTACTTCACCCAGCTCTTCGCGCAGGTCACCAACCCGCCGCTGGACGCGATCCGGGAGGAGATGGTCACCAGCCTGGCGCGCACGCTCGGCCCTGAGGGCAACCTGCTCGCGCCGTCGCCGGCGTCCTGCCGGCTGGTGCGCCTGCCGTACCCGGTCATCAGCAACGCCGAACTCGCCAAGATCGTCGGTATCAACGACGACGGTGACATGCCCGGGTTCGCCGCGGTGACCGTCCGTGGCCTCTACGACGTCGACGGCGGTGGGGCGGCGCTCACCGGCCGGCTGCGGGAGATCTGTCGCGGGGTCAGCGAGGCGATCGCCGACGGCGCCCGCGTCGTCGTGCTCTCCGACCGCGACTGCGACCGGCACAAGGCCCCGATCCCCTCCCTGCTGCTGACCGCCGCCGTCCACCATCATCTGATCCGGGAGAAGACCCGCACCAAGGTCGGCCTGATCGTCGAGTGCGGTGACGCCCGTGAGGTCCATCACATCGCGCTGCTGCTCGGCTACGGCGCGGCCGCGGTCAACCCGTACCTGGCCTTCGAGTCGATCGACAACATCCTCGACGCCGGCGAGCTGGACGGGATCACCCGGGAGCAGGCCCAGAAGAACCTCATCAAGGCGCTCGGCAAGGGCGTGCTGAAGGTCATGTCCAAGATGGGCGTGTCCACCGTGGCCGGCTACACCGGCGCGCAGCTGTTCGAGGCGATCGGCCTGTCCCAGCGGCTCGTCGAGACCTACTTCACCGGGACGCCGTCCCGGCTCGACGGGGTGGGCATCGACGTCCTCGCGGACGAGGTCGCCGCCCGCCATCACCGGGCGTACGCGGCGCTGCCCAGCGAGCTCGCCCACCGCGACCTCGACGCCGGCGGGGAGTACCAGTGGCGCCGCGAGGGCGAGGTGCACCTGTTCAACCCGGAGACGGTCTTCCTGCTCCAGCACGCCACCCGCAGCCGCCAGTACGAGGTCTTCAAGCAGTACACCGCCACCGTCGACGAGCTCTCCCGGCGCAACGCCACCCTGCGCGGCCTGTTCGAGCTGCGCGCGGGGCTGCGCCCGCCGGTGCCGATCGAGCAGGTCGAACCGGTCTCGGAGATCCTCCGGCGGTTCGCGACCGGGGCGATGTCCTACGGCTCGATCAGCGCCGAGGCGCACGAGACCCTCGCGATCGCGATGAACCGGATCGGCGGCAAGTCGAACACCGGCGAGGGCGGGGAGGACGCCAGGCGCTACGTCCCCGATGCCAACGGCGACCTGCGCCGCTCGTCGATCAAACAGGTCGCCAGCGGACGGTTCGGGGTGACCAGCGAGTACCTCGCCAACGCCGACGACATCCAGATCAAGATGGCGCAGGGCGCCAAGCCGGGTGAGGGCGGCCAGCTGCCCGCGCACAAGGTCTACCCGTGGATCGCGCGGACCCGGCACTCGACGGCAGGCGTGGGCCTGATCTCCCCGCCGCCGCACCACGACATCTACTCCATCGAGGACCTCGCCCAGCTCATCCACGACCTGAAGAACGCCAACACCCGGGCGCGGGTGCACGTCAAGCTCGTCGCCGAGGTCGGGGTGGGCACGGTCGCCGCCGGGGTGTCCAAGGCCCACGCCGACGTCGTGCTGATCTCCGGGCACGACGGCGGCACCGGCGCGTCCCCGCTGACGTCGCTGAAGCACGCCGGCGCCCCCTGGGAGCTCGGGCTCGCCGAGACCCAGCAGACCCTGCTGCTCAACGGCCTGCGCGACCGGATCGTCGTCCAGGTCGACGGCCAGATGAAGACCGGCCGGGACGTCGTCGTCGCCGCCCTGCTCGGCGCCGAGGAGTTCGGGTTCGCCACCGCCCCGCTGGTGGTGGCCGGCTGCGTGATGATGCGGGTCTGCCACCTCGACACCTGCCCGGTGGGGGTCGCGACCCAGAACCCGGCGCTGCGCGAGCGCTTCACCGGCCGGCCCGAGTTCGTCGAGGCGTTCTTCACCTTCATCGCGCAGGAGGTGCGCGAGTACCTCGCGGCGCTGGGCTTCCGCACCCTGCGGGAGGCCGTCGGGCACGTCGAGTTCCTCGACGCCCGCGCCGCCGTCGACCACTGGAAGGCGGCCGGCCTCGACCTCACCCCGCTGCTGCACAGCCCGGAGCGGCCGTTCGGCGGTGCCCTGCACTGCACGACCGCCCAGGACCACGGGCTGGACAAGGCACTGGACAACTCCCTGATCCAGCTCTGCGAGGACGCTCTTGAGGACGGCCGGCCGGTGTGGCTGGAGATGCCGATCCGCAACGTCAACCGGACGGTCGGCACCATGCTCGGCTACGAGGTGACCAGGCGGTACGGCGCGCGGGGCCTGCCCGACGACACGATCTCGCTGCGGTTCACCGGCTCGGCCGGGCAGAGCTTCGGCGCGTTCGTGCCGCGCGGGGTGACGCTCACCCTCGAGGGCGACACCAACGACTACGCGGGCAAGGGCCTCTCCGGCGGCCGGATCATCGTCTTCCCGCCGAAGGAGGCGCCGCTGCGCGCCGAGGAGAACATCGTCGCGGGCAACGTGCTGCTCTACGGCGCCACCGCCGGCGAGGCGTTCTTCCGCGGCATCGTCGGCGAGCGGTTCTGTGTCCGCAACTCGGGCGCGACCGCCGTCGTCGAGGGCGTCGGCGACCACGGCTGCGAGTACATGACCGGCGGCACCGTCGCCGTGCTCGGGCCCATCGGGCGCAACTTCGCCGCCGGGATGAGCGGCGGCGTCGCCTACCTGTACCGGCCGTCGCGGCGGCGGATCAACATCGAGATGGTCGACGTGGAGCCGCTGGACGACGACGACCGCGAGCTGCTGCACACACTGATCGCCCGGCACCGGCGGGAGACCGGCTCCACGGTCGCCGCCGGCCTGCTCGGCCGCTGGGAGGACGAGCAGGCCCGGTTCGTCAAGGTGATGCCGCGGGATTACAAGCGCGTGCTGGCGGCTATGAAGAAAGCGGAGGAGGACGGGCTGCCCGCCGATGATCTGATCATGGCGGTTGCCCGCGGCTGAGCCCGTCCGGGGCGCCGCTCGGCTCATCCGCGGCTGGGCGGCGTCCCGGCGGGTGATGCCCGCCGGGCGGGAGGTTCCCGGCGGCACCGCCCCCGCGCGGCACGTACCGGGCGTGTCCGATGTTCCCGATGCGTCCGGCGGCATACCGCGCTCTTCCCGGCGGTCCGCCCGATGAACCCGGCGCCGTCGACATGTCCGTGAAATCCTTGTAAAACACCCCCGCGAAAACCCGATGAAACACACACCCGAGAACCGCGTCGAGCACCGCCCCCGCGACGCCGCCCCCGCGACCCGCACCCCGCGGCCGGCGGCGCCCGGCGCACGGCACCCCGTCACCCGGCAGCACCCCACCACCCGACAGGAGCGGTATGGCTGACCCGACAGGATTCCTCAGGCACCACCGGGAGCAGCCGAAGCGCCGGCCCGTCGACGTACGCCTCACCGACTGGAAAGAGGTCTACGAGCCGTTCCCGGCCGGTTCCCTGCGGGACCAGGCCACCCGGTGCATGGACTGCGGCATCCCGTTCTGCCACAACGGCTGCCCCCTGGGGAACATCATCCCGGAGTGGAACGACCTGGTGCGCCGCGGCGACTGGCACGACGCGATCGAACGGCTGCACGCCACCAACAACTTCCCGGAGTTCACCGGACGGCTGTGCCCGGCGCCCTGCGAGGCCGCCTGCGTGCTGGGCATCTCCGACGATCCGGTGGCCATCAAACAGGTCGAGGTGTCGATCATCGACCGGGCGTGGGGCGACGGTGCGGTCCGCCCTGTGCTGCCGTCGACGCGCACCGACCAGCGGGTCGCCGTGGTCGGGTCGGGCCCGGCCGGGCTCGCCGCGGCCCAGCAGCTCACCCGCGCCGGCCACAACGTCGTCGTGTACGAGCGGGCCGACCGCATCGGTGGCCTGCTGCGCTACGGCATCCCCGAGTTCAAGATGGAAAAGCACGTCCTGGACCGCCGCCTCGCCCAGATGCGGGCCGAGGGGACGGTGTTCATGGCGTCCTGCGACGTCGGCGTCGACATCACCGGGGACGAGCTGCGCGCCTCCTACGACGCGGTCGTGCTCGCCGGCGGTTCGACGGTCGGCCGGGACCTGAACATCCCCGGCCGCGACCTCGACGGCATCCACCTCGCCATGGAGTACCTGGTGCCCTCGAACCGGGTCCAGCAGGGTGATCTCGCGGCGTCCCCGATCAGCGCGGCCGGCCGGCGGGTGGTCATCATCGGCGGTGGCGACACCGGCGCGGACTGCCTGGGCACCGCGCTGCGCCAGGGCGCCCGTTCCGTGCACCAGCTTGAGATCATGCCGCGGCCGCCGCGGTCGCGGCCGGCGGCCAACCCGTGGCCGACCTGGCCGGTGGTCTACCGGGTGTCCAGCGCGCACGAGGAGGGCGGCGAGCGCGTCTTCGCCGTCTCCACCGAGCGTTTCTTCGGGGACGACGCGGGGCGGGTCCGCTCGCTGCGCATGCACGAGGTCCGACTCGTCGACGGCCGTTTCGAGAAGGTGCCCGACAGCGACGTCGAGCTGCCCTGCGAGCTGGTGCTGCTGGCGATGGGTTTCACCGGGCCGCAGCGCACGGGTCTGCTCGAGCAGCTCGGGGTGGCTCTCGACGCCCGCGGCAACGTCGCCCGCGACGCCGGCTGGGCCACCTCGGTGCCGGCTGTGTTCGCCGCCGGGGACATGGGCCGCGGCCAGTCACTGATCGTGTGGGCGATCGCGGAGGGCCGGTCCGCCGCCGCCGCGGTCGACCGCTACCTGCGCGGGACCACCGATCTGCCCGAGCCGGTCACCCCCACCCGCAGATAGCCCCTGGACAGACCCGGATTTCCGCGGAGCGGGAATCCGGGATCCGGTTCCTGGTACGGGCCGCGGTACAGGCCGCGGCCCGTGTCTCCCACGTGGTGATCGACAGCGTGCCCTGGCGGGCGCTGTAGGCTTTTCGGCGACGTCACATATCCGTGGTGGTCCGTGCGAGGGCGCCGTAGGTGTCCGGCGGAGGGGGAGCCACCGGGCGCCGCAGGGCGCTCCGCTGACAGGGCAGGGCGCCTGTGGGGCGCCCCGCTGGAGGGCACAGGAGCCAGATGCTGGACAGGCGGTTCATCCGGGAGAATCCCGATGCCGTGCGCGAGGCCGCTCGCGTCAAGGGGGTCGACCTCGACGTCGACGGCATCCTGGCTCTCGACCGCAGCGTGCGATCGTTGCAGCACGCCCTGGACACGGCGCAGCGTGAGCGCCGGGAGCTCGCGGGTTCGTTCAAGAGCGCCGACGCGGTCGGCCGCGAGCGGCTGCGGGAGCGCTCCGCCGCCCTCGACGTCCAGCTGCGCGAAACCCGTGACGAGCTGGAGACCGCCGGCGAGCGGCTGCGGGACCTGCTGCTGCGCACCCCGAACATCCCGTGGGACGGCGCCCCGGTCGGCCCGGACGAGTCCGCGAACACCGTCATCCGGGTCTGGGGGGAGCGGCCGGCGTTCGACTTCACCCCGCTCGACCACGTCGAGCTGGCCGAGAAGCGCGGCTGGGCGGAGTTCGAACGGGCCCGCAACGTCTCGGGGGAGCGCGCCTACGCGCTGGCCGGGCAGCTCGTCCTGCTGGAGCGGGCGGTCCACTCCTACGCGCTGGACCTGCTCGCGCACAGGGACTTCCGGCTGGTCTCGGTGCCGTCGCTGGTGAAACGGGAGGCGCTGGTCGGCACCGGTTTCCTGCCCGGGCACGGCGAGGAGATCTACGAGCTGCCCGCCGACGAGCTGTTCCTCGCCGGCACCGCCGAGGTCGCGCTGGTCGGCCTGCACGCCGGCGGGATGCTCGCCCTGCGTGACCTGCCGCTGCGCTACGCCGGGATCTCGCCGTGCTTCCGCCGCGAGGTCGGCAGCGCCGGGCGGGACGTGCGCGGGCTGCTGCGGGTCCACCAGTTCGAGAAGGTCGAGCAGTTCGTCATCTGCGAGGCCGACGAGGCGCAGTCGGCCCGCTGGCACGCCGAGCTGCTGGACACGGCCGAGACCGTCCTGCAGTCCCTGGGCCTGGCCTACGAGGTGGTGGAGTGCGCCACCGGCGACATGGGCCTGGGCAAGTTCCGGATGAACGACATCAACACCTGGTTCCCGTCGCTGGAACGCTACCGGGAGACCCACAGCTGCTCGACGCTGCACGACTGGCAGGCGCGGCGGGCGAACATCCGCTACAAGGACGCCGAGGGGCGTGTCCGCTTCGCCCACACCCTGAACAACACGGCGGTGGCCACCCCGCGGCTGCTGGCCGCCATCCTGGAGAACTTCCAGACGGCGGACCACCACGTCCGCATCCCCAAGGTCCTGCGCCCCTACCTCGGCGACCGCGAACTGCTCTAGCCAGCCAGGCCGGCCGGGCCGGCTGGAGCCGGCGGACAGCTCCGGGGCCACCGGCCACCGGCGAAGATCAGCATAATTTTGTCGTGGTGTACGCCGATACGGCCAAAAAGCGTACAGAACGACAAAATTATGCCGATCATGGCCTGGCTGGGTGGTTGCGGAAGGGATCCGCACTGCCCGACCGGCGCTTCAGGCGTGTTCATCTGAGGACGTGGTGGGCACACTGCCGTACGTGAACGACGGGGATGCCGTGACGGCGGACGGGCCGGCGGGCGGGCCAGGGTGAACGGCGGTCCGGGCGGGTATCCTCCCGCCCGCAGCGCGCTGGGCCTGCGTTTCGCCCTCGCCATGTTCGGGCTGCTGTTCGCCACGGCCATGTGCGCCTATTTCGCGGTCCAGGACCGCCCGGTGCCCGCCGTACTGCTCGGCCTGGTCGCCCTGACCGCCGTGATCGACCTGTTCGTCATCGTCCGCCGCGTCCGCCACGAGCACCGCTGGTGAACGTGCTCCGCTGGTGAACGCGCCCCGCTGCCCGCCCGCATCCCCCTGCCTCTCCGGTCGCCGACACGCCGAGCCGTAGGTGGAAACCGTCACCAGGGCGGCTGAAACCACCTACTCTTCCAGTGCGTGTAGGTGGAAAAGGCTGTCGGGACGACCGGAATCACCTACGCCTTCCTCCTGAAGGGAGCGGGTTGTTCCTGAACCGTCGTGGTCTCCTGGTGACAGCGGCGAGCAGTGCCCTCGCCGGCTGCGCCATTCCGCCGCACGGATCGATTACCCGGCCCGGATCCGGGCCGGGTGGCACGTCGGACTCGCGCTCACTGCCGACCGGTCACCGTCCGCCGGCGGACGGTGCCGCGTCGCCAGCCGGCGGGCCGACGACGGGCCAGGCTCCGGTCGATCAGGCTCCGGTCGATCAGGCCCCGGTAACCGACGGGGTGGCCCGTGACGGTGTGATCGCCCGTTACCGTGATGTTCAGGCCTCCGCGTGGGGTATCGATGTTCCCGGCGTCACGACGGTCCTGCCCACCGCCGACAGGGTGATCGCGCTGACCTTCGACGCGTGCGGTGGCCCGCACGGCAGCGGCTACGACCACGCGCTGGTGGCATTTCTGCGTGCGCACGGGATGCCGGCCACGCTGTTCCTCAACTCCCGCTGGATCGATGCCAACATCCGGGTCTTCCACGAGCTCGCCGCCGACCCGCTGTTCGCAATAGGGAATCACGGGACATCCCACCGCCCGCTGTCGGTGTGCGGCCGGTCAGCGTATGGGATAAAGGGCACGGATGATGCCGCCGGGGTGTTCGACGAGGTCACCGGGAACCGGGACAGGCTCGCCGCGCTCCTCGGCCACCCGCCGCGGTTCTTCCGGGCGGGCACCGCCCACTGCGACGATGTCGCCGTCCGGATCGTCGCCGACCTCGGCGAGCGTGTCGTCAACTTCGACGTCAACGGCGACGCCGGAGCGACCTTCACCCCCGGCCAGGTCGAGCGGGCCGTGCTCGGCGCGAAACCCGGATCGATCGTCATCGCCCACATGAACCATCCCGCCGGCGGGACCGCCGCGGGAATGGCGGCCGCGCTGCCCAGACTGATCGACACCGGTTTCCGGTTCGTCCGTCTTTCCGAGTACGTCTGGTAAATGCCGGCCGACGGCGGCACCCCGCGCTGTCATCATGATCGTCGGACCGGATGTCACCCATGCTGCTGACGGCCGGTTCGTCGTGGGCGGAGGAGGCCGGGCCGTACCACGGACTGTACGGGCGTACGGGTATTGAACCTGAGCAGGCTCCTGGCCAGGGCTGTCACGCGCCGGGGCTGGCGGTGGGGAGCCCGGCTCCGGCGGCGATCGCGAGCAGGCGTTTGTCATAGGTGACGAACGCCTCCAGCCGGGCGCCGGGCTGGTCGGTCAGCACCGTGGCGGTGGCCAGATGGATGGCGTCCAGGGAACGAAGTTGTGGATCATCGTAGGCGGCCGCGACGGCTCGGACCGTGGCGTCGATCTCCAGCCGGTACAGCCGGGCGAGGGTGACGGGCAGCCTGCCCAGGGCCTGCGGGGCGCAGCGGCGTAGCGCGCGGGACGCCTCGACCTCGACCAGGACCGACGACACCAGTGGCAAGGCACGGTGGGTGTCCAGCCAGTCCAGAAGGTCGGCGGTGAAGGGCGGGTCGGCGGCCAGGTAGCCACGTGGAAGACGTGGGAAGCCGCCGCGGGCGGACCGGCCCCGGGCGGTGGGCCGGTTGCCGGGATGATGTGAACCTTCGTCGGAAAGAAACAGACCGGTTGTCCCCGGTGCCGGGGAAACGTATTTCGGTCATTATTTCCCGAAAGTCCCGGGGCGGTGGCCGCGGGCGGGGGTCGCGATTGTTTTCCCGCACGTCCGCCCATATATGTGACGGCGTTGTTGTCGAAATGCCGTGACCGATACCGCGCTGGTCGCGAGACTGCGATTTGACACCGCGAAACACGCTGGAAGCAATGCCTCCGTATAAGAAGGACGGGCAGGCCTGACGGCCCACTCTACCCACGGTCGGACCGTGGGTATGCCCCTCGCCGACCGTCGGTCATTGAGGAGGTCCACGTACGTGGCCAAGCAAATCCAGCATCTCGACCGGGTGGCAATCCGGTTCGCCGGTGACTCCGGCGACGGCATGCAGCTCACCGGCGACCGTTTCGCCTCCGAGACGGCCATCCTGGGAAACGACCTGTCCACCCTTCCCAACTACCCCGCCGAGATCAGGGCCCCATCGGGCTCGTTGCACGGTGTGTCCAGCTTCCAGGTACATTTCGCCGCCCATGACGTCCTCACCCCCGGGGACTCGCCGGACGTCCTGGTGGCGATGAACCCGGCCGCGCTGCGCGCCAATCTCGCCGACCTGCCGCCCAACGCGGAGATCATCGTCAACACCGACGAGTTCACTCCCCGCAACCTGGAGAAGGTCGGTTATACAAGCAACCCGCTGGAGAACGACTCGCTCGACGGGTTCATCGTCCACCGGGTGCCGCTGACGTCGGCGACGATCGCCGCTCTCGCCGACTTCGAGGTCTCCAAGAAGGACGCCGAGCGGGCGAAGAACATGTTCGCGCTCGGCCTGCTGTCCTGGATGTACAGCCGGCCCACCGAGGGCACGGTGGAGTTCCTCAGGCAGAAGTTCGCCAAGAAGCCGAAGATCGCCGCCGCGAACGTGGCCGCCTTCCAGGCCGGCTGGAACTACGGCGAGACCACCGAGGACTTCGCCGTCCGCTACGAGGTCAAGCCGGCGAACCTCGAGCCCGGCACCTACCGCAGCGTCAACGGCAACTCCGCGCTCGCCTACGGCCTGGTCGCCGCCGGCCTGCGCGCCCACCTGCCGGTCTTCCTCGGCGCCTACCCGATCACCCCGGCCTCGGAGATCCTGCACGAGCTGTCCGGGTACAAGCGCTACGGAGTGACCACCTTCCAGGCCGAGGACGAGATCGCCGCGGTGGGCTCGGCGCTCGGCGCCTCCTACGGCGGCGCGCTCGGGGTCACCTCGACCTCCGGCCCGGGGCTCGCGCTGAAGACCGAGACCCTCGGGCTCGCGGTGATGCTGGAGCTGCCGCTGGTCATCGTGGACGTGCAGCGCGCCGGCCCGTCGACCGGCCTGCCGACCAAGACCGAGCAGTCCGACCTGAACATCGCCCTGTTCGGCCGGCACGGTGAGGCACCGCTGGCGGTGATCGCGGCCCGCTCGCCGGCGGACTGTTTCTACGCGGCGCTGGAGGCGGCGCGCATCGCGCTGACCTACCGGATGCCGGTCATCCTGCTCTCGGACGGCTACCTGGCCAACGGCTCCGAGCCGTGGCTGCTGCCGGACCCGGCGGACCTGCCCGACCTGCGGGTGGAGTTCGCCACCGAGCCCAACGGGCCGGACGGGAAGTTCCTGCCCTACCTGCACGACCCGCACACGCTGGCCCGCCCGTGGGCGGTGCCGGGCACGCCCGGTCTGGAGCACCGCGTCGGTGGTCTGGAGAAGGCCGACGGCACCGGCGCGGTCTCCTACGTGCCGGCCGACCACGACCTGATGATGCGGCTGCGCGCCGCCCGGGTCGAGGCCATCGACGTGCCCGACCTGGAGGTCGAGGACCCCACCGGGGACGCCCGGGTGCTGGTGCTCGGCTGGGGCTCCACCTACGGACCAGTCGGCGCGGCCTGTCGCAAGCTGCGGGAACGCGGGGTGGCAATCGCCCAGGCGCACCTGCGGCACATCTCGCCGCTGCCGCGCAACGTCGGCACGGTGCTCGCCGGCTACGACCGCGTCGTCATCCCGGAGATGAACCTCGGGCAGCTCGCCCACGTGATACGCGACCGCTACCTGGTCGACGCCGTGTCCTACAACAAGGTCAACGGCCAGCCGTTCACCTCGGCGGAGCTGGAGACGGTCCTGGAGGAGGTCGTGCGCAATGACTGAGGTCCCGCTCAAGCTCACCGCCAAGGACTTCCGGTCGGACCAGGAGGTCCGCTGGTGCCCGGGATGCGGTGACTTCGCGATCCTGTCGGCGATCCAGTCGTTCATGCCGGAGCTGGGCATCCCCCGGGAGCAGATCACCTTCGTCTCCGGGATCGGGTGTTCCTCCCGTTTCCCGTACTACCTCAACACCTACGGGATGCACTCGATCCACGGCCGGGCGCCGGCGATCGCCAGCGGTCTCGCGATCAGCCGCCCGGACCTGTCGGTGTGGGTGGTCAGCGGTGACGGCGACGCGCTGTCCATCGGCGGTAACCACCTGATCCACGCGCTGCGCCGCAACGTCAACATCAAGATCCTGATGTTCAACAACCGGATCTACGGGCTGACCAAGGGCCAGTGCTCGCCGACCTCGGAGTTCGGCAAGGTCACCAAGTCGACGCCGGTCGGCTCCCGGGACACCCCGTTCAACCCGATCGCGGTGGCGCTCGGCGCCGAGGCGTCGTTCGTGGCCCGCACGATCGACTCCGACCGCAAGCACCTGCACTCGGTGCTGCGGGCCGCCGCCGCGCACCAGGGCAGCGCGTTCATCGAGATCTACCAGAACTGCGCCATCTTCAACGACGGCGCGTTCGACGTGCTGAAGGACCCCGCCAGCCGCGACTCGGTGCTCGTCCGTCTCGAGCACGGCAAGCCGATCACCTTCGGCGCCTCGGGGGAGAAGTGCGTGGTGCGCGAGCCGCGCGGCTTCGGCCTGGAGGTCGCCGACACCGCCAGCGTCCCGCGCAGCGAGATCATCGTGCACGACGAGACGGTGCCCGGGCCGGCGTACGCGTTCACCCTGTCCCGGCTGTCCGACCAGGACCTCAGCAACACCCCGGTCGGGGTGTTCCGCCGGGTGGCCCGGCCCGCCTACGAGTCGCTGGTCCAGGAGCAGAACGCCGCCGCCCGCACGGGCGTCGCGGATGCCACGCCCGACGACCTGCTCGCCGAGCTGCTGCACACGGGCAACACCTGGACGATCCGCTGAGCTCCTGACCCACCGGGCCGCCGTCCCACCGGCGTTCCCCGGCCGGCCGTGCCCAATGGGCGCGGGCGACCGGGGAACGCCTTTGTTGTTTTCTGCCGGGCAGCTGTTGTTTTCTGCTGGGCAGCCGCTGTTCCCTGCCGGGCATCGCCGCCGGTCCGGGCCGCGGCGGCCGCCCGGACCCACGGGCCGGAATTTCCGGGTCATCCGAACAATGGGCCGGGCAATAGGTCACCGGTGTCGGAACGTTCGTCCCGGAAGTCGCCGAACACCGTATTCGGCAACGGATTCGGGAGGTAAAAAACTGGTACGGCACGCTGTCGGAGCCGGTCGTCGAAAACTGTTGGCGGGCAGGTTGCCGGCTGGCCGGAACCCAGGTGGTGGCCGGCGTCCGCACCATTGGTCCCAGGCATTTCGGCCACCTGGCCCAGGCTTCTTCTGCTATTCGTCCCGGAATCGCGGACCGGGCGTAAAAGTAACTGGGAAGATACGGCGCTTAAAGCGCCCGAAACAACGGTCAGCGACATTTCTAATCGCGACACCTCAACGGTGAGGATCGCGGGACCGCCCGCCGGCGGATCGCGGGCCGCAAAGCGCGGATCCGGCATCGGGCAGCTGGCCGGCACCGGCCCGGCACAGCGCCTCTTCCCTGTTCGGTGCGACTGACGGAGGGCACGCATGATGTGGAGCACGACATCGTGATCGGGTTCTGTGACACCACGCTGCGCGACGGTGAGCAGGCCCCGGGCGTCGCCTTCACCGCCGAGGAGAAGCTCGCCATCGCGGCCGCTCTCGACCGCGTGGGGGTACAGCAGATCGAGGCGGGCGTGCCGGCCATGGGGCCGTCCGAACGCGAGGCCATCCGCCGTGTCGCGGCGGCGGGCCTGCGGGCGGAGGTCATCGCCTGGTGCCGGGCCGTGCGGTCCGACATCGACGCGGCGGTGGCCTGCGGGGTGCGGCGGGCCCACATCAGCATCCCCGTGTCCGACCTGCACCTGCGGTACAAGCTCGGCCGTGACCGGGCGTGGGCGCGCGGCCGGATCCTCGGCTGCGTCGCGTACGCCCTCGACCGTGGGCTGCTGGTCGGGGTCGGGTTCGAGGACGCCTCGCGGGCGGACGACGGCTTCGTCGCCGACCTCGCCGGCGAGCTGTCCCGGGCCGGTGCCGACCGTCTGCGCTGGGCCGACACCGTCGGGATCCTCGAGCCCGCCAGGGCGTACGAACGGCTGTCCGCCCTGGTGGTGGCCGCCTCGGCGGCGCCGGCCATCTGGGAGATCCACGCCCATGACGACTTCGGGCTGGCCACCGCCAACACGCTCGCGGCGGTCCGGGCCGGTTTCGGGTCCGTCAGCACGACGGTCGCCGGGCTCGGGGAGCGGGCCGGCAACGCCGCCTTCGAGGAGGTGGCGATGGCGCTGCGCCATCTTCTCGGGTACCGGGTCGATCTGGACACCACGGCGCTGCGCGCGCTGGCCGAGCTGGTCTCGGGCGCGGCACGCCGGCCGGTACCCACCGGGAAGGCGATCGTCGGGGAGTCTGCGTTCGTCCACGAGTCCGGTATCCACGTGGACGGCGTGCTGAAGGCTCCGAGGGTCTACGAGCCCTTCGACCCCGCGGAGGTCGGCGCGCGGCGCCGGCTGGTCGTGGGCAAGCACGCGGGGCGGGCGTCGCTGCGCCACGCCCTGCGGGAGTACGGGATCGACGCCGACGAGGGCGTGCTCGGATCCGTCCTGGACGGCCTGCGGTCGCACGTCACGGCGCTCAAGCGGCCGTTGCGCTCCGGGGAGGTCCGTGACCTCTACGAGCTCGCGGCGGCCAGCCTGGCCGCCGGCGCCGGCGCCGGTTCCTGAACGAATACAGCACGGAAATCCCGGACGGACAGCAGTCCGGTGAACCAACACCGGTTCTTCCACAGTGACGCACGCCCAAGCGTGCGGTGAGGAGCACACACCAATGAGGCAGCTCGCGTTCTACGGTAAGGGTGGTATTGGTAAGTCCACCACTCAGCAGAACACGATGGCCGCACTGGCTGAGCGGGGCAACCGGGTCATGATCGTCGGTTGTGACCCGAAAGCGGACTCGACCCGTCTGATCCTGCACTCCAAGGCCCAGCACACCGTCATCGAGAAGGCGGCCGAGAAGGGCTCGGTGGAGGACCTCGAGCTCGAGGAGGTCCTGCTCGAGGGCGCGTGGAACATCCGGTGTGTCGAGTCGGGCGGCCCGGAGCCGGGTGTCGGCTGTGCCGGCCGAGGCGTCATCACCGCCATCACCTTCCTGGAGGAGAACGGCGCCTACGAGGACCTCGACTTCGTCACCTACGACGTCCTCGGTGACGTCGTCTGCGGTGGGTTCGCCATGCCGATCCGCCAGGGCAAGGCCCAGGAGATCTACATCGTCACCTCCGGTGAGATGATGGCCATGTACGCGGCGAACAACATCGCCCGAGGCATCCTCAAGTACGCCCACACCGGTGGCGTCCGCCTCGGTGGGCTGATCTGCAACAGCCGTCAGACCGACCGTGAGGACGAGCTCATCATGGAGCTCGCGCGGCGCCTGAACACCCAGATGATCCACTTCGTCCCGCGTGACAACATCGTCCAGCACGCCGAGCTGCGCCGGATGACGGTCATCGAGTACTCGCCCGAGGCGAACCAGGCCAACGAGTACCGCGAGCTCGCGCGCAAGATCGAAGAGAACGACATGAAGACCATCCCCACCCCGATCAGCATGGACGAGCTCGAGGAGCTCCTGATCGACTTCGGGATCATGGAGCAGGAGGACGAGTCGATCGTCGGTCAGAAGGCCGCCTCCGCCGTCGGCGCCTGACCGCTCGTCCCCGTACACCCAGAAAGGTCTGTCATGACTCCGCCCGTGACGTCTGCCGAGACGCAGGCGATGATCGATGATGTCCTCTCGGCCTACCCGCCCAAGGTCGAGAAGGACCGCCAGAAGCACGTCAAGCCCAACGACCCGGGCGGGGCGAAGGAATGTGAGGTCAAGAGCAACGTCAAGTCCCGTCCCGGGATCATGACGCTGCGTGGCTGCGCCTACGCCGGCTCCAAGGGTGTGGTGTGGGGCCCGATCAAGGACCTCATCTCCATCAGCCACGGCCCGGTCGGCTGCGGCCAGTACACCTGGGGCACCCGGCGCAACTACGCCAACGGGCAGCTCGGCATCGACAACTTCACCGTCATGCAGATCACCAGCGACTTCCAGGAGAAGGACATCGTCTTCGGTGGCGACAAGAAGCTCGCCGCCATCCTGGACGAGCTGGTGGAGGTCTTCCCGCTGGTCAAGGGCGTCTCCATCCAGTCCGAGTGCCCGATCGGCCTGATCGGTGACGACATCGACGCGGTCTCCACCGCGGCGACGAAGCGGCTGAACATGCCGGTCGTCCCGGTCAAGTGCGAGGGGTTCCGCGGGATCAGCCAGTCGCTGGGCCACCACATCGCCAACGACGCGATCCGCGACCACGTGCTGGGCACCCGGGAGATCGCCGAGCAGACCCCGTACGACATCACGCTGCTCGGTGACTACAACATCGGTGGCGACGCCTGGGCCTCCCGGAAGATCCTCGAGGACATGGGCCTGCGGGTCATCGCCCAGTGGTCCGGCGACGGCACCGTCAACGAGATGGCCACCGCCCACCTGGCCAAGCTCAACGTGCTGCACTGCTACCGCTCCATGAACTACATCGCCACCACGATGGAGGAGCGGTACGGCACCCCGTGGACCGAGTTCAACTTCTTCGGCCCCACGAAGATCGTCGAGTCGATGCGGAAGATCGCCGAGTTCTTCGACGACACCATCAAGGAGAAGACCGAGGCCGCCATCGCGCGGTACCAGCCCTTCTTCGACAAGGTGCGGGAGACCTACCGGCACCGGCTCGAGGGCAAGACCGTGATGCTCGCCGTCGGCGGCCTGCGCCCGCGGCACACCGTCGGTGCCTACGAGGACCTCGGCATGGAGGTCATCGGGACCGGCTACGAGTTCGCCCACAAGGACGACTACACCCGTAGCTACCCCGAGCTCAAGCAGGGCATCGTGGTCTACGACGACCCGACCGCCTACGAGATGGAGGAGTTCACCCGCCGTCTCAAGCCGGACCTGGTCGGCGCCGGCATCAAGGAGAAGTACGTCTCGCACAAGATGCGGACGCCGTTCCGTCAGATGCACTCCTGGGACTACTCCGGTCCGTACCACGGTGTCGAGGGCTTCGCGATTTTCGCCCGGGACATGGACAGCGCTGTGAACAGCCCGTCGTGGAACCTGTTCGACGCGCCGTGGGCGAATTCCAAGAAGAGCTGATTTCCCTGCGGAAGACGTGTCTTTCGCCCGTGGCTTCCCGCGAAGGGCACGTCTTCCGCTCGTAATTCCCCGCGGAAGACGTGTTCTTTCGCCCGTGAACCGGAGGATCGCTGGTGTCCACCAACCCAGACGCACTTGTGGTGCGAGACCACAACACACTGTTCAAGGGCCCCGAGTACCAGGAGCAGCGCGAGCGCAAGAAGCAGTTCGAGGCCGGCTCCTCGCCGGCGGAGGTCGACCGGGTCGCCGAGTGGACCCGGTCGTGGGAGTACCGGGAGAAGAACTTCGCCCGGAAGGACCTCACGATCAACCCGCTGAAGGCGTGCCAGCCGCTGGGCGCCGTGCTCGCGGCCCTCGGCTTCGCCGGGACCCTGCCGCTGGTGCACGGCTCGCAGGGGTGCACCTCGTACTTCCGCGGCCACCTCGCCCGGCACTTCAAGGAGCCGGTGCCGACGGTCTCCTCGTCGATGACCGAGGACTCGGCGGTCTTCGGCGGCCTGAGCAACCTCATCGAGGCCCTCGGCACCGCCGTGCACGTGTACAAGCCGGACATGGTGGCGGTGTCGACCACCTGTATGGCCGAGGTGATCGGCGACGACCTGCAGAACTTCATCGCCAACGCCCGCACCAAGGGCGCGATCTCCGAGACCATCCCTGTCCCGTACGCCCACACCCCGAGCTTCGTCGGCTCGCACGTGCTCGGCTACGACAACATGCTGCGCGGCATCCTGTCGTACCTGACCGAGGGCAAGAAGGGCGCGTCCAACGGCACGGTCAACATCGTGCCGGGCTTCGACCCCTACGTCGGCAACATCCGGGAGCTCAAGCGGCTGCTGAGCCTGCTGGGTGTCAAGCACGCTGTGCTCGGCGACCACAGCGACAGCCTCGACTCCCCGGCGACCGGCGAGTACCACATGTACCCGGGCGGGACCCCGCTCGCCGTCGCCGCCGACTCGATCAACGCCATCGCCACCGTCTTCCTGCAGCCCTTCGGCTCCAAGCGGACCAGGGAGACCGTGGACGGCTGGGCCGGCGAGACGGTGACGGTCAACCCGCCGATCGGCATCGGCAGCACCGACGCCTTCATCACCGAGATCGCCCGGGTGGCCGGGGTCGCGGTACCGGACGAGATCACCGCGGAGCGCGGGCGGCTGCTCGACGCCCTGACCGACTCGCACGCCTACGTGCACGGCAAGCGGGTCGCGATCGCCGGTGACCCCGACTTCGTCACCGGGATGCTCGGCTTCCTGCTGGAGCTGGGCATGGAGCCGGTCCACGTGCTGGCCACCAACGGTGACGAGACCTGGGCCAACCAGACCCGGGAGCTGCTGGCCGCCAGCCCGTTCGGCCGGCAGGCGACCGTCTGGCCGGGCAAGGACGGCTGGCACCTGCGGTCGCTCGTGCTCACCGAGCCGGTCGACCTCATCGTCGGCGCGACCCACCTCAAGCACCTCGCCCGCGAGGCGGACGTGCCGCTGTTCCGGGCCGGTTTCCCGATCTTCGACCGGCACCACCTGCACCGCTTCCCGATCTACGGCTATGCCGGCGGCCTGGCGCTGCTGACCCAGCTGGTCAACCTGTTCCTCGACGAGCTGGACCGCAACGCGCCCGACCACAGCTTCGACATCGTCCGCTGACCGGCACCGTCCGCTGACCGGCAGTATCCGCTGACCGGCAGCGGGTGCTGACCGACACCATCCGCTGACCGGCACAGCGTGCTGACCGACATCGTCCGCTGAGGGGAAAATGGCTGCCCTGACGAAGATCGACGCCGCGGTACTCTTCGACGAACCGGCGTGTGACCACAACCGTGCCAAGGATCCCAAAGCCCGCAAGACGGGCTGCTCCCGGCCGAAGCCGGGCGGCACCGCCGGCGGCTGCGCGTTCGACGGCGCGATGATCACTCTGGTTCCGATAGCCGACGTCGCCCACGTGGTGCACGGCCCGATCGCCTGTGCCGGCAACTCGTGGGACGGCCGGGGCAGCCTCTCCTCAGGCCCGACGCTCTACCGCCGGGGCTTCGCCACCGACCTCGGCGAGCAGGACGTGGTCTTCGGCGGCGAGCAGCGCCTCTACGACACCATCGTCGAGGCCGCGCGCCGCCACCGCCCGCCCGCGGTCTTCGTGTACGCCACCTGCGTCACCGCGATGATCGGCGACGACGTCGACGCGGTGTGCGCGGCGGCGGCGGACGCGACCGGCGTCCCGGTGGTCCCGGTGCACTCGCCGGGATTCGCCGGCAGCAAGAACTTCGGCAACCGGCTCGCCGGCCAGGCCCTGCTCGACCACGTCATCGGCACGGTGGAACCGGCGTTCGCCACGCCGTACGACGTGAACCTGGTCGGCGAGTACAACATCGCCGGCGAGCTGTGGGACGTCACCCCGCTGCTGGCGAAGCTCGGCATCCGGGTGCTGGCGAGCATCAGCGGGGACGGCCGCTACGCCGACGTCGCCGCCGCCCACCGCGCGAAGGCGACGATGGTCGTCTGCTCGCGGGCGCTGCTCTCGCTGGCCCGCGGGCTGGAGGACCGCTACGGCATCCCCTGGTTCGAGGGCAGCTTCTACGGCGTCCGGGCGATGCGCGACACCCTGCGCGGCTTCGCCCGCGTCCTCGGCGGCAAGGAGCTCTCCTGGCGGGCGGAGGAGCTCATCGCCACCGAGGAGGCCGCCCTGGCGACGGCGCTCGCCCCCTACCGGGAGCGGCTGGCCGGCGCCCGGGCGGTGCTCTACACCGGCGGGGTGAAGAGCTGGTCGCTGGTGGCGGCGCTGCAGGACCTCGGGGTGGAGGTCGTCGCCTCCGGGGCCACCAAGAGCACCGAGGACGACGTCGACAAGATCACCGAACTGCTCGGTGCGGACGGGATCGTCATCCGCAACGGCACGCCCGCCGAACTGCTGCGGGTGGTCGCCGACACCCAGGCCGACATCCTGATCGCCGGTGGCCGCAACCAGTACACCGCGCTCAAGGGCAGGCTGCCCTTCCTCGACGTCAACCAGGAACGCCACCACGCCTTCGCCGGCTATCCCGGCATGATCGAACTTGCCCGGCGGCTGGACCTGGCGCTGTCCAGCCCGGTCTGGGAGCAGGTCCGGGCGGACGCCCCCTGGGACGAGCCGGATCCCGCCGGCCGGGCCGGCGCGCCGGGCCCGGCCGGCCCGGCGGGGCCAAGGGCCGGTGCCACCGCCGGTGCTACCGCCGGTGCCGTGGCCGGTGCCGTGGCCGCCGGCGCGGCCGCGGGCGGCGGCTTCGACGACATCGACGACGACAGCGATCCCGAGGTCTTCTGATGGCCCGCGTCACCACCGGCGGACACCGGGCCGCCTTCGACCCGCTCAAGCACAGCCAGCCCCTCGGCGGCGCGCTGGCCTTCCTCGGCCTGGCCCGCTGCATCCCGATGCTGCACGGCGCGCAGGGCTGCTCGGCGTTCGCCAAGGCCCTGCTCACCCGCCACTTCCGCGAGCCCATCCCGTTGCAGAGCAGCGCCATCAACGACGTCAGCGCCGTGCTCGGCTCGTCCGAGTCGCTGCTGAGCGCGCTGGACACGATCAACGAGCGGCAGCGGCCCGACATCATCGGGGTGCTGACCACCGGCCTCACCGAGGTCACCGAGGAGGACATGTTCGGCGTCCTCGGCGCGTCGAAGTACGCCCCGGGCCGCCGTGACCCGCTGGTCGTCGCGGTGTCCACCCCGGACTTCCACGGCGGGCTGTCGGACGGCTGGTCCGCGGCGCTGCGGGGGATCGTCGCCGCGGTCCCGGCCAGCGAGGTCACGGTCCCCGGCCGGGCGGCCGTGCTCGTCGGCCCGACGCTGACCGCGGTGGACATCGACGAGATCGCCGACCTCGTCCGGGCCTTCGGCCTCGACCCGGTGGTCGTCCCCGACCTGTCCGGGTCGCTCGACGGGCACCTCGCCGCGACCTGGTCGCCGCTGACCACCGGCGGGACGGCCCTCGACGCCCTGCTGGGCCTGGCCGGCTGCGAGATCGTCATCGCGGTCGGGTCCGCGGCGGCCACCGCCGCCGGGGAGCTGGCGGTCAAAGCCGGCGTCCCGCTGATCGCCCACGACCACCTCAGCGGGCTGGCCGTCACCGACCGGCTGGTCACCGACCTGATCCGGCACACCGGCGCGGCCGCCCCCGAGGCGGTCCGGCGCTGGCGCCGGCGGCTGGCCGATGGGCTGATGGACAGCCACTTCGTCCTCGGCGGGGCGAAGGTGGCCCTCGCCCTCGAGCCCGACCTGCTCGTCGCGGTCGGTTCGCTGCTCTACGACGTCGGCGCCGAGATCGTCACCGCCGTGTCGCCGACGGACGCCGACGTGCTGCGGCAGGCGCCGTGGGAGGAGGTCGTCGTCGGCGACTTCGTCGACCTCGCCGAACGGGCCGCGGCGGCCGGCGCCGAACTTCTCGTCGCCTCCAGCCACGGGGCCGGCGCGGCCGCCGAGGCCGGCGCGGCGCACCTGACGATGGGCTTCCCCGTCTACGACCGGATGGGCGCCCCGCTGCGTGCCACCTCCGGGTACCGGGGCAGCCTCCAGTTGCTCGTGGACGCGGCCAACCGGCTGATCGAACACCGTGAGTCACATCGCCCGTCGCATCACCCGGCAGCTCCGGCACCGGCGCGCCCGGCGGCGGCCGCGTGCCCGGAGCAGGCCGAGGACCTGGAGGAACTGGCATGTTGAAGGTCGCCTTCGCCACCAGCGACGGCATCGTCGTCGACCAGCATTTCGGCTCGTGCCGCCGGTTCGACGTCTACGAGGTGTCCGCGGAGCTCGCCTCGCTGTACGAGAGCCGGGTGCTCGACCCGGCCGTCGACGACGAGGCCGAGAAGATCGAGAGCCGGCTGGACGCCATCCGGGACTGCGCGATCCTGCACGTCGCCGCGATCGGCGGGACCGCCGCCGCGAAGGTGGTCCGGGCCCGCGTCCATCCGCTGAAGGTCACCGAGGACACCTCGATCGCGGACCAGATCGTCCGGCTGCAGCGGGTCCTCGCCGGCAACCCGCCGCCGTGGCTGCGCAAGCTGCTGCGCGCGAGCGGGTCCGGCGCCACCCCCACCTGGAGCCCGCGATGACCATCGACAGCACCGGCACCGGCACCGGCACCGGCACCAGCAGTGCCGGCGGCGCGGGCGCGGACGTCGCCACCGGCTTCCTGCGTGACCTGGTCGACCAGCTGCGCGCCGGGGACACCTACGGCCAGCTCGACCGCCTCGGCGGGGAGAGGCTGCTCAGCCCGTTCGTGCTCACCCCGCAGCAGCGCCGCGAGCTGGGGATCTCCTGTGACGTCGACCCGGCCACCGAGGGCCGGCTGCGCTCCTTCTACCAGGCGGTCGCCGCCGGCATCGAGAAGGCGACCGGCCTGGTCACCGGTTATCTGCTCGATCTCAGCCACGAGGGCTTCGGCCGGGTCACGGTGTTCACCGGCCGGCTCGTGGTCGTCTCCGAGGTGCTGCGCGACGCGCACCGTTTCGGCTTCGACTCCATCGACCATCTTGCCGGGCGCGGCGAGGCGCTGGTCAGCGCCGCCGCCGCGCTCGTACGTGCCTACCCGGAGGTGGCCCGTGACGACTCCTGACGACATCCCCGAGCTGCGCACGAAGCTGAAGAAGCTCAACAGCCTCGCCACCCGTCTCAAGCTCGACCTGCACGACCTGGCCGAGGACCTGCCGGTCGGCTGGGAGCAGATCCTGGAGACGGCCACCGCCACCTACAACGCCTATGTCGAGATCAGCCGCCTCGAGCGCGAGCTGGCGAAGGCCGACGCGTCATGACCGCGGCATCCGCCGGGCAGGTGCCGCCCGCTGGGCAGGTGCCGCCCGCCGAGCGGCTGGCGCGCTTCCGCCAGTGCGTCACCGCCGAGGACTACTTCCAGGCCCTGGACGTCCCCTTCGACCCGAAGGTGGTCGCGGTCAACCGGCTGCACATCCTGCGGCACTTCTCCCGGGCCGTGGCCCGCACGGACGCGGGGAATCCCGCTCCGCCGGAGCGGCTGGCCGCCTACCGCGCCGCCCTGGTCGCCTCCTACGAGGCGTTCACCACGGGCACCGCGCTCGACCACCGCCTGTTCAAGGTCCTCGCCGACCGCGCCCCCCAGGCGTTCGTCGCCGTGGACACCGTCACCGTTGAAGCCGAGAAGAGGGCCTGATGGACGTCAGTTTCGAAGAGCCGCTGTCCGAGGCCGCCTACGACGTCGGCGACACCGTCGTGGCCCTGAAGGACCTGCGCAACGACGGCACCTTCCCCGAGCCGGGGATCAGCGTTGGGGACGTGCTGGTGGAGACCGGGACGGTCGGCCACGTCCACGGTGTGGGTGTCTACCTCCAGGAGCACATCGTCTACGCGGTCGCGTTCACCAACGGCCGGGTGGTGGGCTGTCTGGAGCGCGAGCTGGACCTGGTGTCCGCCGCGCCGGGCCGTGAGGCGGGTGAGCGGGCATGACCCCCCGACCGGCCCCGGCGGCACAGCCGGCACAGCCGGCGCCGGTACCGGCGCGGTCGATCCCCCTGACGGTGCTCTCCCCGGCCGAGGCGGCCGCGCCGCCGGTGGCCGCGGCGCCGGCGCCGGCGGCGGGGTGCGCGTCCACCAAGGGATGCGGCGCCAGCACGACCGGCCTGGACCCCGCGATCGCCGAGAAGGTCGCCAACCATCCCTGTTACAGCCAGGACGCGCACCAGTACTACGCCCGGATGCACGTCCCGGTCGCGCCGGGCTGCAACATCCAGTGCAACTACTGCAACCGCAAGTTCGACTGCGCGAACGAGAGCCGCCCCGGCGTCACCAGCAGGCTGCTCACCCCGGAGCAGGCGCTGGCCAAGGTCAAGCGGGTGGCCAGCGAGATCAAGCAGATGAGCGTGCTCGGCGTGGCCGGGCCCGGGGAACCGCTGGCCAACGCGGGGCGCACCTTCCGCACGATGGAGCTGGTCGCCCGGGAGTGCCCGGACATCAGGCTGTGCGTGTCCACGAACGGGCTCACCCTCGTCGACCACGTCGACCGCATCGCGGATCTCGGCATCGACCATGTGACGATCACCATCAACATGATCGATCCCGAGGTCGGCGAACGGATCTACCCTTGGGTGGCCTTCCGTGGCAGGCGCTACACCGGCCGGCAGGCGTCGAAGATCCTCTCCGAGCGGCAGCTGGAGGGGCTCGCGGCGCTCACCGGACGCGGGATCCTGTGCAAGGTCAACTCGGTGATGATCCCCGGGGTCAACGACGAGCACCTGGTGGAGGTCTCCCGCACGGTCCGCGGCATGGGGGCGTTCCTGCACAACGTGATGCCGCTGGTGTCCGCCCCCGAGCACGGCACCTACTACGGCCTGACCGGGCAGCGCGGGCCGACCCCGCAGGAGCTCAAGGCGCTGCAGGACCGCTGCGAGGGCGACGACGGCGCGGAAATGAACATGATGCGCCACTGCCGGCAGTGCCGGGCCGACGCGGTCGGCCTGCTCGGGGAGGACCGCGGCGACGAGTTCGGCCCCGAGACCTACCTGGACGGCGAGGTCACCTACGACCTGGCCGGCCGCCAGGAGGCGCACGCAGCGATCGAGCGCTGGCGCTCCGACGTCCGCGCCACCCGGGAGGAGCTGCGGATCTCCGCCGGCGCGGCGAAGCCGGAACACACGGTGCTGGTCGCGGTCGCCACCAAGGGCGGGGGAGTGGTCAACCAGCACTTCGGCCACGCCGAGGAGTTCTGGATCTACGAGGCGGGCGAGAAGTGGGCGCGTCTGGTGGGCACCCGCAGCGTCGCGCGCTACTGCGAGGGCGTCTCCGAGTGTGACGACGGCGAGGACGACAAGGGGTCGGTGCTCGACCGGACCGTCCAGCTGCTGTCGGACTGCGCCGCCGTGCTGTGCAGCAAGATCGGTAACGGCCCGCGGGAGGCGCTGGCCGCGGCCGGGGTCGAAGCCGTCGAGTGCTACGACATCATCGACTCCGTGGTCGCCACCGAAGGTGCGCGGCTTGCGGCGCGGGGCGTCCAGCGGGTGGCGGACGACGCCCACCAGGCGGCGCGGAGCGCCTGCCGCCCGGCCGCGGAGCCGGCCGGTTTCGCCGCCGACCCGCTGGCAGGCGGCTCGCTGGCATCTGACGACCTGTTCGAGGACACCCCGGACGGGCGGCCCGCCCCGCACCCGCGGCCGGCCGGGCCCGTCGCGGCAAAGGTGGGATCATGATTACGAAACTGCAGGTTGTGCTCACCGAACGTGCCGGCGAGCAGGTCCGGGCGCTGCTCGCCCGCGACGGGACGACCGCCGGCTACGGCCTGCGGGTCGGCGCGGAGCCCGGCGGCTGCTCGGGCTACAAGTACAGCCTCGCGCTCGCGCCCACCGCCGAGAAAGGTGACATCACCGTCCGGCAGGACGGGTTCGACGTGTTCGTCGCGTCCGAGTCCGCCTCGTTCGTCCACGGGGTCCGTATCGACTACGTGGAGTCGCTGACGTCCTCGGGTTTCGTCTTCTCCAACCCGCGCGTGTCGGATCCGTGCTCCTGCGGGTCGTCCTTCTCCGCGGCGGGCCCGGACGGCGACGAGGACAGCCTCTGGCAGCAGGTCGACGAGGCGATCCAGCAGGTACGGCCCTTCCTGCAGCGCGACGGCGGGGACGTCACGGTCGTCGACATCACCGCGGGTGTCGTCTCGGTCCGGCTCACCGGAGCCTGCGGGGGATGCTCCGCCGCCCTGGACACGCTCACGGGCGTCATCGAGCGCCAGCTGAAGGAATCGGTGCCAGCGGTCGAGCGGGTCGTCCTCGCGTACTGACAGTCGGGCCGTCCTCGCTACTGACAGCTCCGTCCAAGCGCGTCCGAGCGCATCTGGAGGTGAACCAGTGAGTATCACGATCAGTTTTACCGAACGGGCGGCCGGCCAGGTGCGCGCGCTGCTCGACCGGGAGGGGACCACCCCCGGCGCCGGCCTGCGGGTCGGCGTCGACGGCGACGGCGGCGGCTGCGCCGGGCACCGGTACCGGCTGGCCGTCGAGCCCGCGCCGCGCGCCGGCGACGTCGTCACCCGGGCGGCGGACTTCGACGTGTTCGTCGCCGCGGACGCGGTCCACCAGTTCGACGGCATGCGCATCGACTACAGCGAGTCGCTGATGTCGTCCGGCTTCACCTTCTACAATCCACATGCGCGCGGTCACTGTATGTGTGGGCCGTCGTTCGCCCCGCCCGTCCAGCCGGACGGGGTGGAGACGTCGCTGCTGCAGAAGGCGAACGTGGCGATCCAGCACATCCGGCCGCACCTGCAGCTGGTGGGCCGGGACGCGTCCGTGGTCGGGGTCGCCGACGGGGTGGTCTCGGTGCGGCTGACCGGCGCCGGGCTCGAGCGTGATGCCGACGTCCTCGAACTGGTGAAAACGGTCGAACAGCAGCTCAAGGACGCCGTCCCCGACGTCCGGCGGGTAATCCCCGCATCCGTGGGCCGGTAGCGGAAGGCAGGGGGACGACATGGACATGCGGCGGTTCGAGCGCCAACTGACACTGAGCGGTTTCGGGCTACCGGGACAGGAGCGGCTGTGCGAGGCGACGGTGCTTGTGGCAGGTGTGGGTGGGGTGGGCGGCGCCGTCGCCACCTACCTGGCCGCGGCTGGCGTCGGGCGGCTGGTCCTCGTGCACCCCGGCGCCCTCGAGACACCCGACCTCAACCGACAGACGCTTATGCGACCCGACCGGGTCGGTGAGCCACGGGTGGCCTGCGCCGCCGACACCCTGCGGGAGCACTACCCCGACGTCACGGTCGAGGCGTGGGACCGGGACCTGTTCGACCCGCTCCTGCCCGGCCTCGTCGCCGGCGCGGACGTGGTCGTCGACGCCCGCCACAACTTCCCCGAACGGTTCCGGATCAACCGGATGTGCCTGGACCTGGGGGTGCCGCTGGTCTTCGCGGCCATGAACACCACCGAGGCCCAGCTGCTGACGGTGCTGCCTGGCGACCCGTGCCTGCGCTGCGTGTTCGCCGACGGCGACCCGGAGTGGGACCCGCTCGGCTTCCCGGTGCTCGGCGCGGTGGCCGGCACCGTGGGCTGCCTGGCGGCCATGGAGGTCATCAAGATCGTCTCCCGGTTCGGTGAGCCGTCCACCGGGAAGCTGCTCGCCTTCGACCTGTGGGACATGGACTTCCGGTCGTTCCCGGTGACTCACGACCCGCAGTGCGTCGACTGCGGGCCCATCCGGCGGCAGCCGTCGCGCCCACAGCCGTACACGGTGCGCCGCGTCCCGCTGCCGGACGTACCGGACGTACCGGACGTACCGGATGTGCCGGATGTGCCGGAGGCGTCGGCGGGCATGCCCGGCCTGGCGGACACGGCCGGCGCGGCCGGCGCGGCCGGCGTCGGTGGGCTGGCCGCGGCCGGGGCCGGGCCCGGCGTCCGGTGCGGTCACGACGATCCGCTGTGACCGGGCCCGTGACCAAGATGATCTACTGTGACTACAACGCGACGACCCCGGTCGACCCGCGGGTGCTCGACGCGATGCTGCCGCTGTTCACCGAGGACTTCGCGAACGCCTCCAGCGGACATGCCGCCGGCCGCGCGGCCGCCCGCCTGGTCGAGCGGGCCCGCGAGCAGGTCGCGGCCCTGGTCGGCGCCGGCCGGCACAGCGTCGTGTTCACCGGCGGCGCCACCGAGGCGGCCAACCTCGCGATCCACGGCGTCCTCGCCGGTGCCGAGCCCGGCCGCCGGCACGTCCTGGTGGCGGCCACCGAGCACAGGGCCGTTCTCGCGGCGGCCGGGCAGGCCGCGCGGCTGCACGGCGGCTCGGTCGAGCTGATCCGGGTGCTGCGCGACGGCACCCCCGACCTCGACCATCTCGCCGCGCTGCTGGCGAAGCTGCCCGGGCAGGTCGGGCTGGTCGCGGTGATGGCCGCGAACAGCGAGACCGGCGCGCTCGCGGACGTCCGGCGGGCCTGCCGGCTCGCGCACGGCGCCGGCGCGCTGTACCTGTGCGACGTCACCCAGGCCGCGGGCCGGATCCCCGTCGCCGTGGAGACGCACGGGATCGACCTCGCCGTGCTCAGCGCGCACAAGATGTACGGGCCCAAGGGGGTCGGCGCGCTCGTCGCCGGCCGTCCGCTGCAGAACCGGCTGACACCGCTGATCGTCGGCGGTGGCCAGGAGCGGGGGCTGCGCAGCGGCACCGTCAACAGCGCCGGCATCGTCGGGTTCGGTGCCGCCGCGCAGCTCGCCGCCGAGCGGCTGCCCGCCGACGCCGACCGGCTGCGCCACCTGACCGCGCTGCTGCACGGCCTGCTGATGGAGAAGATCCCCGGCGTGGAGCTCAACGGCCCGGCCGTCACCCGGCTGCCGAACACGGTGAACCTGCGTTTCGCCGGGGCGGACGCCGACGCGGTGATGACGTCGATGCCGCGGGTCGCGGTGTCGGCGGGCAGCGCCTGCAAGGGCGCGAGCACCGAGCCGTCCCACGTGCTGACGGCGATGGGCCTCGACGCGGCCGCCGCCCTGGAGAGCCTGCGCTTCAGCCTCGGCCGCCCCACCACCGAGGACGAGGTGCACGCGCTGGCCACCCACGTCGCCACCGCCGTCACCCACGTCCGCTCCCTCCGCACCCGCCCCCACGCCTCTCCCCACGCATCCCCCCGCGCCCACGCCTGACCAGCGGTCCGGCCGCGTTCCCCGGGACTGTCCGGGCGGCGGCATAACGGGCGGCGGTGTAACGGGCAGCGGTGTAACGGGCTGCAGTGGTCAGGCGTTTCCGCAGGTCGCGACCTCCATCTCGGGAACAGGGATCAGGACTTTCTGGCGCTCCCCGTTCCCGGCCGGCCTGACGCACCTTTCAGGGAGCCGGAGCCGAGCCGAGGCCACCTGATGGATGCGGCCGGCGGCCACAGCACCGTCAGAGCCGAAGGCGTAGGTGAAAACCGTCGTTGCGGTGCCGCTTTCCACCTACAGCTTCCGCATCCGTAGGTGGAGACCGTTGTTGTAGTAGCGGTTTCTACCTACAGGCAGGCTGATGCGTTCGGGAGGGTGGCAGGGCGGTCGACCGCGGGTGGCGGGCGCGGGATAAAGATCGTCGTTCTGGGTGGGACGATGCCGTGGTGAGCGGTTGCGGTGGGGACGAGGAGCCTGGCTCGTGAACGGTCGAGGGGAGGAGCTCAGCGTCCCGTACGCGGATGGAGCACCCCACCGGCGTGGAGCCCCCCATGCGGACGGAGCCCCGCATGCGGACGGAGCTCCATATGGGGACGGAGCGGCCCCGCCGCGGTTACCGGCCGGGGTGCGGCCGGTGCCGGGGGACCCGCGGTACATCGGTGGCTACCGGCTGCTGGGGCGTCTGGGCGAGGGCGGCATGGGAGTGGTCCATCTCGGGCAGGCGCCGGACGGGCGGCTGGTCGCGGTGAAGGTCGTGGCCTCCCGTTACGCCCAGGACGAGGAGTTCCTGCTCCGCTTCCGCCAGGAGGGCGAGCATGCCCGCCGGGTGCCCCGGTTCTGCACCGCAGAGGTGCTCGACGTCGACGTCACCGCGCAGCCGCCGTATCTGGTGACCGAGTACATCGACGGCCCCACGCTGACCGAGGCGGTCCGCTCCGGCGGCCCGCTGCGCAAGGCCGAGCTCGACCAGCTCGCGGTCGCGATGGCCACCGCGCTGTCCGCGATCCACGGGGCGGGGCTCGTCCACCGCGACCTCAAGCCGGGCAACGTCCTGCTGTCCCGGATGGGCCCCCGGGTGATCGACTTCGGGATCGCCCGGTCGCTGGAGACGTCCGCCGGGCTGACGGCGACCGGCGTGGTGCTGGGAACCGGCAGCTACATGCCGCCCGAACAGCACATGGGCCACGGCGTGACGGCGGCCTCGGACGTGTTCGCCTGGGGCGGGGTGATGGCCTTCGCGGCCAGCGGCCGCGCCCCGTTCGGCAACGGCCCGCCGCACATGATCGCCTACCGGGTGGTGCACGGCGAGCCGGACGTGGCACCGCTGGACCCGCCCCTGCGCGAGGCCGTGTCCGCGGCCCTGCGCAAGGACCCGGCCGCACGGCCCACCGTGGGGCAGCTCCTGCAGCTGCTGGGCGTGCCGGGTGGCGGCCTGCCCGTCCATCCCCGGCGTCCGGCCGCCGCGCCCGCGCCGCCGCCCGCCGCGCCATGGCCCACGCATCCACCCGCGCCGCCGGCACACCTGCCCGCGCCGGCGGCGGCACCGGCGTATCCGCAGGCGCCGCCGCCCGCGCCCGTACCGGCGTCGGCAGCGGCGGGTGTACGCCGCCGGCCGGCCGTGCTCGTCGCGCTCGCCGGGGCCGTCGCGCTTGCGCTGGCCATCGGCGTGGGAGTGTTCCTGGCCAGCTCCGGCCCGAGCGATTCCGCCGGCTCCGGTCCGGCCGCGGCGGGCACGGCGGGCAGCGCGAAGGCGGCGAGCCCCGCGAATCCGGTGGACACCGCGCCAGGTGGGCCGCCGGGCCCTGCCGCCAGCCCCCTCGGCGGCCACTGGATCGGGACCTGGGGCAACGGAGAGCGCGACCACTACGTGGCGGTGGACGGCACGAGCTTCAAAATGATCTATGATCTCGACGACGGCCGGGTGGCCGGCACACTGCGCGGCGACGTGATCGACGGCCGCTGGGCGGAGGGGGCGCTCGGCGCTCCGCCGGCCCGCTCCGGCTGGGTGCGCTTCCAGCTCATCCGGGACGGCGCCACGGTCCGTCTCGACGGGGTGTGGGGCACCGACCTGGGCGTCACGTCCGGCACCTGGCAGGTCCGGCGCGTCGACGGCAGGCTCACCCCGCAGGCCGCCCTCCGGCTGACGCGCAACGGAAGCTTCCCCGCCCCGCCGCCATGACGGACACCCCCCGGCCGGACCTCTGCCGGGTTCGTCGCAGGTGCTGCCGTCATGAGCGGACGCGGGGCACCTGGTTTCTGCTGACCGTGTCGATGATCTGGGCGGTGGGGCCGACCACGAGCACCTCGTCACCGGGGCGCAGCCGGGTGTGGCGGGTCGGCCGGTAGTTCGGGGAGCGGTCGGCCGTGCCGTCGCGCTCCGAGGAGGTGGCGACCGCGAGCGTCCGGGTACCGGTCGACAGCTCCCGCAGGGTCGGGCCGTCCAGGCCACCGCCGGCGGCCACGGTGATCCGGGCGACGAGGAACGGCGCGCGGTCGATGTAGAAGGTGCTGACGACTTCGTAGTCGAGGGCGGCGCCGACGAACCACGGTGTGGCCAGGGCGGACGCGCTGCGGGCGGTGTGGATGGCGAACCTGCGCTCGGTCTCGTCCGCGAGCGTGGTGTCGAAGATGCGCAGCACCACCCGTAGCCCCGGCTCACCCCCATTACCGGCATCGCTCCCGGATCCGCTGGTTCCGGGAGCGGCGGATCCGTTTCCTGGCCCGCCGGTTCCGGCCGGGACGGACGGCCGTGGCCGCCACCGGCGGCCGCGGCGTCCCCGCTCGGAATGAAAGTCGTCGAACGCCTCCCGGGCGGACAGGACGGTCTCCAGGTTCGCCACGTCGTCGCTGGTCAGCGCGGCCAGCGTGGTCGCCCGGGCGAGGCCGGCCTCCATCAGGGTCGCGCGGACTCTGGCGTCACCGAACACCACCGGCACCTTGAGATCTCGGACGGCAGAGAGGAAGCGGTTGTTCTCGTCCCGTTCGACGACCACCACGTCCCGCCCGGCGGCCAGCAGGCCCTCCACGGTCGCGAGCCCGACCGAACCGAGCCCGCAGACGATGACGTGACCACGCGCGGTGGTGGCGCGTCCCCGGCCGATCGCCCGTTCCAGCCGGCGGCTGATGATCACATTGGTGATGAACGCGTACACGACCGCGATGGACAGCGCTCCGACCAGGATCAGGGCGATGCCGAACGCCTGTAGCCAGTCCTTCGCGACGCCGAAGTTGAAGTCGCCGTAGCCGACGGTGACCATGGTGGCCACGGTCAGGTAGAGGGCGTCGAGGGGGCCGAAGTCGGCGGGCGCGGTGGGGTCGTTGTCGGCGTAGGTCAGGGAGAGCACCAGCGTGCCGACCAGCATGATGCTCAGCACGGCGCCGAAGGCGATCCGGAACGGGCGGTCGAACTCGGCGGCCGTGGTCACGGCGACATCCCGGATCCAAGCACACGGGCGGCGACGCCTGTCGCGGCCCGTCAGCGGGCCGGCGCGACGCACCGACAGGTCCGCCAGCGTGTTGGCGTCGTCGGCGCTGACCACCCGCACCCCGTTGTCGGCGAAGTCCTCCAGCCTCCCGAGCAGGGCGAGATGGTCGCCGACGGCGACCGGAGCGTCACGGCTCGGGCACACCTCGGCCAGTCGTTCCCCTGACCTGCGCAGCGCCACCGGCGTCAGGTTGCCGAAGATCTGCCGGAACGCTCCGGACGAGCTGACCGGGACGTCCACCACGGCGAAGACCTCGCTCCCGAGACGGAAGGCGTGCCGGACGTCGGATCTGATGCATGCCTCGACGAAGCTGTGGCCGGCCTTCTCCGCCAGGTTCAGCACCCGGGTGGTGGGCAGGGCCGCGGAGAGCTGCTCGCCGAGCTGGGTGTTGGCGACCCGGACGACCAGGCGCACCTCGGGCGCGATCTCGGTGGCGACCAGGGCCGTCTCAAGATTGTCCAGGTCGGTGTCGTGGCAGGCGATCAGTGCGGCCGCGTCCCTGACCGACGCCTGCAGCAGCGCCTCGCCGGTGTGCGTGGAGTCGGCCAGGACCGGCACCCCCCAGCGTTGGAGGCGACGGCGCAGGGCGGTGGCACCCCGTCCCTCGATGACGACCACCGGCACCCCGGCCACGTGCAGCTGTTCGGCGATCCGGTAGCCCAGATTGGTCAGCCCGCAGACGACGACATGACCGGACATGTGACCGGACAGGACCGCCACCGCACCTCCACCCGCATGATTCGATCCGGCCACCCGAAAGTATTATCCCGCCCCCTGCGTCCGGCCCCGCTCCGGCCCACCCGCGGGGGCGGGCCGGTGAGCTGGGTCACCTGGGCCTCCCGGATCGGCTTCCCGGGATCCCGGGCGGGAGAAAAACATGCTCGCGATGCCCTCGGCCATCCGGGACAGGCCGGACGGTTACCGGCCGTGCCCGATGATCCGGGGCCTGGGCCTCCGCCGGCGCGGAAAGGACGTGACTATGCTCTTCCGGTCTGGCTGGCCTCGCGGACGGCCGGAGGGCCTTCGACGGTACCGGCGAAGCCGGCGGCCAGCTCCCGCATGGCGGCGTCCAGCAGTTCCGTGAGTTCCAGGTCCTCGTGGCGCAGCCATTGTTCGTAGGCGGCGATCGCCACGCCCAGGGTGGCGTACGCGATCGCCTGCGGGGCCAGGGCGTGCTGGTCCTGGCCGATGCGGTTGCCGATGAACTCGGCGAGGACCTGCCGCCACGCTACGTAGCGCAGGGCCGAGTGCGCCTGGAGGGCCGGGGTGCGCAGGATGAGCTGCATCCGCCGGCGGTGCCAGGGGATCTCGGCGGGCTCGACCCGGTTGAACTCGATCAGTGCCTGGCGGACGGCGTCCATCAGCGGGACGTCGGGCGGGTAGGTGCGCAGGTCCGCGCGCAGCCGGGCCAGCTCCTCGTCGAAGGCGCCCCAGGCGACGTCGTTCTTGGACGGGAAGTAGCGGAAGAACGTCCGCCGCCCGATGCCGGCGGCACGGGCGATGTCGTCGACGGTCGTCCGCTCGAAGCCGCGTTCGGCGAAGAGCTCGAACGCCAGGTGCTCCAGCTCGACCCGGCTGGTGACCGGGCTGCGGCCACCCCGGCCGCCTGCCGCGCCGGGCACGGCGGGCGCGCCAGCCGTGCCGGCCGCGCCGGGTACGCGCTTTCCGCGCTGGTTCCGCATCGCCTCTTCCGGGTGGCATTGGGTGCCAATATTATGCGTGCCTGCGGTCACAGCGACTCATGTTGTCGGACGGGAGCATTCCATGCCGCACCGGATGGCCAGGTCGTGCCGGACGCGCGTGGCGGGCCCGGGCCCGGGGCCGGCGCGTGGCCGGGCGCGCTCGGCGGGCAGCCCACGTCCGGAGCATGGCCGGAAGCCGCCGGACGCGGGCCGTGGCCGACCGGCTGCCCGCCGCGGGCACGACCGCCGGCGGTGGGAAGGCCGGCGGTGGGAAGGCCGGCGGTGGGAAGGCCGGCTGCGGGAAGGCCGGCTGCGGGAAGGCTGGCGGTGGGAAGGCCGGTGACCCGGCCGGCGACGGCGGCCACGGACACGGGGGCCGAGGGGGCAGCGGCAGGCTCGGCGACGTCGGATACGGCAGGCGGGGCAGCGGCGGGCACCGCGCGGACGGCGTCCGGGCAGACGGCGGCGGGCCCG
>NZ_CEVIVC010000011.1:41204-64319 GCF_982290645.1 Protofrankia sp. CiP1_Cm_nod4 | reverse complement strand
GATATCCGCGTATTGCGCGGACAGATCTTCCCCGCCGCGCCAGCAGCTCTGGACGCGCCTTCGACGGCGAAGACGGCGACAGCCGAGGAAGCTTCAAGCGCTGACGCGGCCGTGACCACCGATCGGGCCTCGGCGGGCCGGCGGGTTGCTTGTCAGCTGGTGTACGGGTTCCTCGAGGTCATGGGCGTGCGTGCGACGTCGAGCACCGGCGGTGGGAAGCGGGGCCGGCCGTGTAGTAGCGGGCGCGGGTTCGGCCGACCGGTTCCAGGACCTGTGCGGTGGTGAGATCACGCAGGTTGCGCTGCGTCTGCTGCAGGCTCAGGCTCTCAGCATGCTCGTAGCGTGAGCGGCGGACGCGCCCGGCCATGGCCACATCGTGCAAGGCCGTGACCACCCGCTCGTCCAGACCGGAGGTCTCGGCGAATTCTGAGAGCGCGCGCCAGACCCGCCCGGAGCGGTCGAGCAGGCCCACGGTCTGGGCCTACTAGTGATAGACGGGTCAGGTTGAACCGGATCCAGCCGGAGATGTCCTGGTCGGGAAGGTATGTCGGGCCCTGGTCGGCGAGTTCGCGGTAGTACTCCCAGGCGTTGCCGGGACGGCCGAGCCCCACCTCGAACGCGCCGGCCGTGGACCGCGGACGCCGAACGCTCGGGCCAGCCGCGAGATCGCCAGCCGGGCTCGGGAGTGGCACGGGCGACCACACCGCGGGGCCCGTACGCCGTGTCACCCATGGCGCCCCGGCGCCCCTAGGCACCTCCGTCGTTCGAGACGCCCGGACCGCATCGACCCGGTGGGCCATCCCTGACTGTCCACTTGCCGACAGTTATTCCTGTCGTCGACACAAAAATTTAGTCTTGCAGCGTGATTCATGATCCGTGGGAGCCTCCAGAAGTTCCGCTCGCCGTCGACCTCGTGATCCTCACACTGCGGGGAACGAGCCTGCAGGTGCTATTGATCGAACGTGCGATCGAGCCGTACCAAGGTGCGTTCGCGCTCCCGGGTGGCTTCCTGGCCCACGTCGAGGAGGACCTCGGGACGGCGGCGCGGCGGGAGCTCGCCGAGGAGGCCGGCATCGAGGCCGGGAGCCTGTATCTGGAACAGCTCGGCGTCTACGGCGAGCCCGGCCGTGACCCGCGGGGGCGGGTTGTCTCGGTGGCCTACCTTGCCGTCACGCCGCGGTTGCCGGAACCGGTCGCAGGATCGGACGCCGCGGATGCGAGCTGGCAGCCGACGAACCGAGTCCTCTCAGGCGAGTTGGTTCTCGCTTTCGACCATCGTCGAATCATCACGGACGGCGTCGAACGCGCCCGGGTCAAGCTCGAGAACTCAGCACTTGCCACCGCCTTCTGCGGTCCCGCCTTCACCATCGGTGATCTCCAGGAGGTGTACGAGGCGGTCTGGGGGACGCCACTCGACCCCAGGAATTTCTACCGAAAGGTCCAGAAAGCCAGCGGGTTCATCGTTCCGGTGGGCAGGGAGCAACGGATCACTGTCGGGCGGCCCGCCCGCCTGTTCCGAGCAGGCCTCAGCTCCGTCCTCTCACCACCGATCACCCGGCCCGTCGCCCCTGCGGCAGATGCCGCCGACACGCACCCGGAAGAGGAGGGATGAGCGTGGCGAACACCCGGCCGATCGTCGTCCTGACGGCTCTCGACCTGGAGTACCAGGCAGTTCATGAACATCTGGTAGACGCGCGGCTGCACCGCCATCCGCAGGGAACCCGTTTCGAGGTCGGCCGATTGGCCGGCGGCCAATGCCGGGTGGCGCTGGCACACGTCGGTGTAGGCAATCAGTCGGCAGCGGTGCTCGCCGAACGCGCCATCGCCGAGTTTGCACCGGCGGCTTTGCTCTTCGTCGGCGTCGCCGGCGGCCTTCATCGCCATATCGCACTCGGTGACGTCGTCGTGGGCACTCACGTCTACGCCTTCCACGGCGCCACCAGCGAGGACGAAGGGCTCTGGGGGCGACCCCGCACGTGGCCGCTCTCGCACCGCGCCGAACAGATCGCACGCCACCTGTCTCGGACGAGAAGCTGGGCCCGGCCGCCAGTCAAAGCGGACTCCCTCCCACAGGTGCACTTCGGGCCGATCGCGGCGGGCGAGGTGGTGTTGAACTCCACCGTGTCGGCCCTGGCCCGTTGGCTTCACGACCACTACAACGACGCACTCGCCATCGAGATGGAAGGCGCGGGAGCCAGCCAGGCCGGGCTGCTGAACAGCTCCCTGCCCGTGATCGTGATCCGTGGCGTCAGCGACCACGCCGACGGCACCAAGGAGTCGACCGACCGCCACCTGTGGCAGCAGCGAGCCGTGGCGAACGCGGCCTCGTTCGCCGTGGCACTCGCCGAGGAACTGGCCGTGGACATCGGAAAGACCGATACCGCGGAAACGAGGATCGGGAGGAGATCCACCATGCAGGTACCGAACCAGAACATCCGCAACACCGCGTCGGGGAACGCCCGAGTTGGTGTGCAGGCCGGAGCCCTGCACGGGGGCGTGACCATCGGCGCGACCGGTGAGCAAGTCCCGGCGGACCTGTCGGCGGCGCTTGTCGGCTTCCGCAACGACCTGCAGAACGCACGCAGCGCCGGAACCGTGGACGAGGACACCTACGCGGTCGCCGAAGCCGAGCTCGCCGCAGCTGACGAGGCACTCCAGACGGATTCACCAGCGACCCGCCGAGCGCTGCTGGTCGCCCTCAAGAAGGTCCGTGGGCTGATCGGTGACGTGGCCGACCTCGCCACGAAAATCGGTGTGGCCATCACCATAGCGCAGGGATTGTCGTGACCGACGACTGGGGTTTCTCCTCCGGGTCAGGCGCCCAGCCCAGCCCGGTTTCGTCCTCCAACATCGCCGACGGTTCCTCTCAGGTCGGAGTCCAGGCCGGCGTCGTCCACGGCGGCGTCCACCAGTACACGGTCGCCCCCAATGCGAGTCCGGCGGAGAAGTTCGAGGCCGGTGTCCGCCACCTGGACGGGCGCATGGCCGACCAGGCACGCCAGCTCATGCGCGAGTTCGTGGTCAGCTCCGCGAAGTCTGACCGAGTGCGCTTCCACTGGCTGCTGGCACTGGTCAGCGGACGGTCGAGGGACGAACTGTCAGCCGACGAGTCCAGGCAGCTACGCGACTTACAGGAAGACCAACCCGAGCAGGGCGATGACCCCTGGGCACAGGGCCTGCGTGTGGTGCTCCTGCTGATGGACGCAGCCAAAGGCAGGAACACCGACATCACGGTGGCACTCAAGGAGCTCGATACTCTGCCCGACCAGCAGAAGGGCATGATCCTCCGCCACATGGAACAGTTCCTCGATGGTCCACTCGAGGATGAAGTGTGGAACCGCGCCATCGCCCAAGCCAACGACGAGCAGATGGCCAACGCACGTCTTGACCGGGTCAAGAAGTTTTTTCACCCGAACCCAGCCGAACCACGGACGCGCCCTCCACGCCCCGTCGACATCTCCAGGGAGACTCGGCTGCGCGCCACGGTTTCGGTGGTGGTTCTCGCCGCCTGGGCCATAAACGTCGCCGTGCGCCTGACGACAGCCGGACGGACGTGGACGATGCTTGGGTGCATGCTGATTCTCGCCATCGGCATTATCGCCGTCCGGCACGGGGTGTCCTGGAAGATCGAGTACATCGAAGACGAAGCCGATGCACTGCAGTCCTCCGGAACATTCGCGAAAAGCATCAATCGCGATCTCGAGTACTACGTGGCCAGATACCCACCGAGTGGTGTCACCCCCGCCGAGTGGCTGCAGTGGACGGCCAGGGCGCGGCGCAGCATCGCCAACGAGATCATCGGCATCTACTGGGAGCGTTGGATCGGCGCCAATCGGGTCGCCTGGCTGCTGCGGCACGAAGCATGGCAGATTCAGAAGATGCGGAGGGACGGGACCCACCTCTCTTGGAGCAGAGCGCAGCGTGCCGTGCCAGAACTCGGTGCGTACGGGCTGGTCGGGGTCACCGTACTCGCGGGCGGAGGTCTGTGGGCACTGGTGGCTACGGCCGGAATCGAGGTACTCTTGGCCCTGGAAACAACATTCGTCGTCACTGTGGCGAGCTACATCCATGTTATCGCCCGACTGGAGAAAGAATGCGAGAAGCGGCGATTCGCCGCCGAACAGGATCAGCACGAAAAGGTCAAGGCGGCACGACAGGCAGGATTCGAGCGGTGGAAGGCCTACCTAGCAGACCGGCCGGACGATCAGGAGATGGCACGGTGGCTCGACTGCGACCGCAGAATACTCCTCGACCGGGCGCTGCACCATTACCGACTGAAAGCGAGCAGCGTCATCGCCCACGCCTTCGTCGAGACACAGGCCGCATCAAGTAAACGAGGGCGAGTCCACCGAGGCCCGTGGCGTTACAACAAATACCAGATCTCGGTCTTTCTCCTCACCGCCGGCGGGGTTCGAAATTTCGTGTCGACCCTAGATTTCACCACGGGACGTTTCACCGAAAATGGACGGCTGAACTACCACTTCGACTCGGTCGCCTTGATTCGCGTCGACCGTGACGCCGAAAATGTGCAGAAACTCGAAATCGTCCTGGTGAACGGCCAGGTGCTCCGGATGCAGATGGCAGACACCTCACCGGAGGAGATCACGACGGGCGAGACGGTTGGGCTGGTGGCCAGCCTCACCCAGGACGCCGGCGGACTGCAGCACACCATTCACGTCCTCGAAGGAATCGCCGCCGAGGGCAGGAAATGGTTCCGGCGGACGGCGTCCGGTTGGTGACATAACCTCGCCGACGAGAAACGACTGTGATGGATGGGCGCTGCCGGGGTCTGTGGATGCCTGGGGCCGCCGGGTCGTAACGAGACGTCGGGCTTTCCGGCATGGAAACTACGTCTGTGGCCGGGCCGAAGGCCGGCAGGGCTCCTGCACTGACTGCATGAGCATGCGCGACGAAGCACACCAGCTGCTTGACGCGCTGCCGGAGGACCGGCTATCCGAAGCCGTGGGCTGCTGCGGCAGTGGGCGGCGGTGGAACGCGGCGAGCGCCCCCGTCGTCAGTTCCGTACGACGGCCGTCTTCGATGGCGAGCCGGATCTGGGCGAGCACGTCAAGGGAATCATGCGCGAGGCGTGGGGCGACGAGGATCGCCGCAGCGCGTGATCGTCGTCGACACCGGCCCCGCCGAGAACACTGATGAGCAGCCTTTCCTTGTTGACGGCGAGGAAGCTGAGAGCGGGCCCGGCGTCGATGACCGGCCGTACGGTCACCGTGTGGGGGCCGGGGAAGACTCGCCAGCCGCATCGTCGAGACCGCTCAGATCGATGTCGACGTCCGGCAGGTCGGCGCCGTCAGTCCACGCCCGGGGCGGCTCCCCTGCTTCGATGCCTGCCTCGCGTAGCTCCGTCTCCACAGTCGCGATCTCGATGCCGCGGAGCGTGGCCAGAGCCTGCGCGGAGACAACGTGTTCCAGATAGCCGTTGATCGCACGGGCGAGGAGCCGCTGCGGAGCCCGCCGCTGATCGGACCCGGCCTGCAGGGCACGGTACTGGTCGATCCAGCCGAACCGGGCCGCCAGCCACGGCGTGGCGACAGCTCGCCACTCCACTTTCACGGCTTCCGTGATGTATCCAGCCTGCTCCAGGGCGATCGCGGCGATCGGCGGGGATACCAGGAACCGTTGCGTCACCTGCGAAAGCAGCGCGAGGTCCATACCCTCAGGACCGCGGTCGCCAAGGAACCCGCGCAGCCCCTCCGCCGGTATGAGCAGGTGCCGGGCGAAGGCATCCGCCCGTACCTCCGCCGGTCGACGCTCGCTCCACGTTTCTTCCGGTGCCTCCGACCAGTCCTCGAACAGGACATGCGCCAGTTCGTGGGCGAGGGAGCTGCGCTGTCGCATGGGCCGGTCGGTCCGCGCCACGCCAATGAACACCGAGTTCCGGACTGGATCGCGCACTGTGAGCCCGTGCTCGTCCGGGCCTGCGTCGAGTACGGCCACGTCGATCCCGGTGGTCTGCTCGACGAGTGACACAAGATCGCCCAGGGCCTGTGTCCCCAGGCGATGGTCGCGGCGGAACTGCGCTGCCGCGTCCCTCCCGTCCGACTCGGCGTTCATGCCACCACCGGAAGCGGCGGGATGCCCTGGTCATCCAGATAGGCGTCCAGATCCAGGTAGTGCAACAGCTCCCGGCGCATCGCGGCCATCTCGGCATCGTTCGTGGCGCGGGCCGCGTACTGGGCACGGTCGGCCACCGATCCGACACCAGTAAGCTCCGCCACGGAATGACCGGTTGCGCCCGCGATCGCGATGATCTCCGTCATCTTGGCTACCCGATCACCAGCGACGATCCGGGACAGCGTCGGCTGCGAGATACCCGTGACCTGAGCCAAGGCCCGTTGGGTCAGCTGGGCAGCACTCATGGCGTGCCTGATCCGTTCACCCACACCGATTGAGTCCATACCACCACCCCCTTGAATCAGATCAAGCATACCCGATTCACGGCTGGTTCCGGCCCGTTCAACCGCACGCTTTGCAGGTCACCGAATCCGCTTCGGCTTCTCCGCCCCGGCGGGCATCGAAGATGCATCGCCGGGGCTGGTGGACCTTCAACGGCCCTGATCACGCGACCAAAGCACCACCGCGGACCGCGGACGCCGAACCTTCGGGCCGGCCGCGAGATCGCCGGCCGGGCTCAGGCGTGGCACGGACGACCACACGGCGGGAACCGCACGGCGAGTCACTCCACCGCCCCGGCACCTGGCACGCCCACCCTGGGCCACGTGCAGGCTGAACCGCTCCGGCGTCCGCACACACGCCCCCGGGGCTACCTGGTTCTTGTGGCATTCGTGTTGCCGCTGTGGCCGGCCCGGCGAATCTTCGCGTGAAGGGGTTCGATGGACACGGCCGGGCCGTCCGCGGCGGGTACGTGGGATCGGGCGGCTCGTTCCGCGTAGATCCTTCGTCATGTTCGTAGCTGCGCCGACAGGTTAGGGGTACGAGTCCCCTCGTCTCCACCGCCACGAACCAGGGCTTTCGCTGTCCTCCTCCCCCTCGATCAGGGGTGAAGCAGGGTGTCGACGTGACCGGCTGACGCGGCCCAGGGAGGCTCGCACAGCTATGAGGGGCCAGAGCGAGGGGGAGGGAGGGGGTGGCCGTGGTGGCAGGCGAACAGGACTACCGCAAGGCCATGGTGGATCTATCGGAGGGGTTCGGCGAGCGGCTGCTGGGTGTGCTGCTGGACCGTGCTCACGAGATGCCGCCGCAGCTGATCGCCCCACTGGTCGCGGAGGAGGTGAACAGGATCGGTGGCCGGGACATCTCGATCCTTCTGCAGGACTATGAGCAGCTGATGCTGACGCCGCTGCCGGGCCGGAGCCTCACGGTCGGGGAGCCCGAGCCGATCGACGCCTCCCCGGCCGGTACGGCATTCCTCCGCGCGATGGCCGTCGAACAGCCGCAAGCTGACGGCATACGAATGTTCCTGCCGCTGCTGGACGGTAGCGACCAGGTGGGGGTGCTGGCCCTCACCCTCGACACCGTCGACGATGACGACCGGCGGTTGCTGCGGCGACTCGCCGGCCTCGTCGCCGACATACTGGTCACCAAGAGCAGTTACACCGACCAGTTCTTCCAGGCCCGGCGCCGCGAACCGATGAGCGTGGCCGCGGAAATCCAATGGTCACTGCTGCCCCCGCTGACCATGATTACCCCGCAGGTCGCGGTAGCCGGCATCCTCGAACCCGCCTACAACATCGCAGGCGACAGCTTCGACTACGCCCTCAACGACGACATCCTGCACGTGGCCGTCATCGACTCGATGGGTCACAGCCTGGACGCCGCCGTGCTGGCGACGGTCGCGATCGGCGCCTACCGGCACGCCAGACGCGCCGATATCGGGCTTGCCGAGCTTTACATGTTCATGGACGCGGCCATCGACAAGCAGTTCGGGCCCGACCACTTCGTCACAGCGCAGATGATGCGTCTGGATATCGGAACAGGCCACCTGCAGTGGGTCAACGCAGGCCACCCGGCAGCACTGCTCATCCGCGATCATCAGGTCATCCGGGCACTGGAGAGTCCGGGAACCCTGCCGGTCGGCTTCGGTGGTGACATACCGCAGATCAGTGAGCAGACGCTCTGGCGCGGCGACCGCGTACTGTTCTTCACCGATGGCCTCATCGAGGAGCATGAAACCGGCGGAGAGCAGTTCGGCGAGGAACGCCTGATCAGCTCTGTTGAGAGTATCCGGGGCAGAAGTGTGCGGGAGATGGTGCGGGGTCTGTCCCATGCGTTGATGCGAGAACGGCGCGGGGTCACGACCGACGACGCGACTCTCTTCCTGGTCGAGTGGCGTGGGGGCACCGCCGACCATCTCGCCAGCGCAGATGTGTAACCAGGAAGAGGCAGGCAGGGGACGCCCGGTCGTCTCGGTTTCCGCTCGTTCGCGTGTGTCCGCTGCCGTCCGCAGATCCGTTTCCGCTACCCATACGACCTCGTGCACCGCGGACGTGGTCTGGGTCATGTCGGGCTTGGGGTCTCGCGTTGGACCCACGTCATGCCGGGGTAGCGCAGTCCTTCGGGCTGGAGCTGGCTCAGCTCTCGGATCTCCTGGACGGTGAGGGTGAGGTCGAGTGCGGCAAGGTTCTCCTCGAGCCGCTCGCGCCGTCGTGTGCCGGGGATCGGGATCACGTCGGGGCCTTGGGCGTGGAGCCATACGAGCGCTACCTGCGCGGGGGTGGCGTCGTGGGTTGTGGCGATTTCGCGGACGGCACGCAGGAGTCCCAGGTTGTGCTCGAGGGCGTCTTGCTGGAAGCGTGGGAGGCTGCGGCGGAAGTCGCCGGGGGCGGCGCCGTAGGCGAAGCTCATGCCCATCACCCGAGCCCCTGCGCGGAGGCGACCAGCCCGTGACCGCCCAGCGCACGTGTCGGCACCGACGTCCTCATCGACCCGCCGCCTCCGGCTTGGCGCTGAGTTCTTCGAGGAACCGCGCGAGTTCTGCGGATACCCGTGCTGGATCCTCGAGGTGGGGCATGTGCCCGCAGTCCTCGAGCACGACCAGCCGCGCGTTCGGCAGTAGCGCCTCCGCGGCCTGCGGGACCGTAACGGGAACCTCACGGTCGAGGCGGCCGTGCAGGAGCAGGACGGGAACAGGCAGCTCGCCGAGCTGGTCGCGGCGATCGTGCGTGGCGGCGTCGGCGAGCAGGTCGTCGATGAACCAGCCCGAGCGCAACAGCTGCTCGGACGTCCAGCGGCGGACACCCTGGCCGGCCTTCGGGCCGAACCAGGTGTCAACCATCTCGTAGAAGAGATCGTGGCGGCGGGTGCGCATCGAGGCGTGCCAGGCCGAGAACCGCTCCTTGTCGACGCCGTCGGCGAAGAAGTGCTGCGGCGCGTCCAGAAGCGCCAGCGCGGCGATCCGCCCATCGGATCCCAGCGCCGCCTCCAACGCGATGTTCCCACCCAGGGATGAGCCGACGAGGACAACGTCCCGGAGATCGAGCAGATCGACCAGTTGGAGGATGTCGCCGGCCACCGTCTCGACCGTGTTCCCGTGCGCCGGGTGGTCCGAGCGGCCGCAGCCACGCCAGTCAGGCGTCACGCAGCGAGCCTGCTCGTGCAGCGTCGCGACCTGTCCCTCCCACACACGGCCGCTCGTGCCCCAGCCGTGCAGGAACACGATCGGCCGGCCGTTGCCGCGGTCCTCGTAGAACAGCTCAACGCCGTCGCTCAGCTTTACCGTCGCCATCGTCGGACGCTCACCGTGCCGCGCTCTTGCGTGGAGCGCTGGAGCGGCGGTCGTCGGCCTGGCACGTCGCCTGCTGCGCGTCGAGGAAGCCGACGATGATCGACACGAACCGCTCCGGATCCTCGAACGGCAGCCCGTGTCCGCCCGGAACCTCCTGGTAGCTGGCACCGACGATCGCCCCAGCCAACGCCCGCTGATGACGAGAGGGGACGATCTGGTCATCAGCGCTGGCCAGCACCAACGTCGGCGCCCTGACCGCCGCGAGCAGGCCGGAGATGTCGATCCGGCCGTCAAGCTCGATCTGCCCGGCGATCCGCTGATCGACCAGCCCCTCGAAACCCGCGACCAGCTCGCCCAGCTCCCGCTGTCCGATCTCGGCCAGCAGCCCGGGGCTCATCGCCGAGAGCACCAGCGACCGGGCCAGCAACGCCGTATCAGCTTCCAGCAGACGCGCCCACAGCTCGAACATCAACCGCTCCCGCGGCCCCGACCTCACCCAACCCGCGTGCAAGAACAGCGACCGCACCCGCTCAGGCGCCGCCGCGGCCACCGCGGCCGCGAGCACCGCCCCCAGCGAATGCCCGACCAGGTCGAACTGGCCTTGCACCCCGCCCGCGTCCACCGCCACCAAGAGCTGCTCGACGAGCACCTCGACGTCGAGCGGCGCAGCGCTCGCCGGCGTGTCGCCAGCACCGGGAAGGTTCGGCGCCACAACCCGGCGACGGCCGCCCACGGCATCTATCAGCGGCTCCCAGTTCGATGTCGCATCGGCGCCGGTCCCGTGGACCAGCACGACCCCCGGACCGTCGCCAACCGCGACGAAGTCCAGCGCACCGCGACTCCCAACAGACGGCAAGGCAGCTCTCCTTAGGCCAGAACACAGATCAAGTTATGTCCCCTGAGCTTACACAGAACTCTGATGATGGCCAAGACACTGTCGATCGGGACTGTATGCTCTGGCTGTGTCGATGCCACCCGAACAGCGGATCGGCCTGCACATCAAGCGGACCGAGCAGGAGCTGATCGCCACCAAGACCGCGGCCCTGCGCCCCTACGGACTCACCGTCCCCCAGTACTCAGCACTTATGTTCATCGCCGACCAGCCTGGGATCTCCGCCGCCGCGCTCGCCCGCGCCTGCCTGGTCACGCCCCAGACGATGGCGACCGTGCTCACCAACCTGGAAACCAAGAAGCTCATCACCCGCCAGCCGCACCCCTGGCATCGCAACGCCACCGAACTCACCCTTACGCCCGACGGCCAACAACTTCTCGAACAGGCCGACGCCGTCGCCAGCGCGATCGAGCAACACATCGCGGACACGTTTACCCCCACGGAGCAGGCTCAGCTCATCGAGATGCTGAGCCGCGTCTCCAAGGTCCTCGCCGAAACCCACAGCGACACAGCCACGACTCCACTCACAGACGATTCACCAGCCTGAACCGCCCCGGGCTACCTGGTGAGAATGTGGGTGAAGTGGTGCGCGGCGATGGCCATACCCGCGTCCAGGTAGAGCCGGTGGGCGTCCGTCCGCGCCGGCCCGATGCCGGAGCCCGGCCGTACCTGGCCGCATCCGAGACGCCGGGCCTCCGCAAACAGCCACTCGAGGAGACGCCGGCCATATCCCTGGCGGCGGGCCTCGCCAAGCGTCGAGAGATCATCCATATACAGGTAGCGTCCGAAGGACAGAGCGGGCCCGACCCGGATGGGGCAGAACGGGCCACCCGGCCGTGTCGGATACCGCTAGGATCACGCCTTGTACGCGGAGTATCGGGGGGCGGATGGTGCACGGTCGACGTTACCGCCAGCGTGGGGCGGCTCCCACGTCATGATTGTCGACAGGGCCCGGGTGGCCGCGGCGCTGCCCGGCTACGACCTGGGCGGGCCCCTCGGCCAGGGCGCGTTCGGGCTGGTGCTGGCCGGCCGGCACCGCGGGCTGGACCGTCCCGTGGCCATCAAGATTCTGGCGGCGGGACGCGACGGGGCAGAAGCGGGGTTCGCCCCCGAGGCGCGGCTGCTCGCCGCGCTGAGCCATCCGCATGTGGTGCAGGTCTATGACTACGCCGCGACCGACGGCCTGCATCTGATCGTCATGGAGCTTCTCGACGGGGGGAGCCTGACCCGCCGCCGGGCCGGTATGCCACCCGAGGACGCCTGCGCCGTCGGCCTGGCCGTGGCCGCGGCCCTGGCTTACGCCCACGGCCGCAGTGTCCTGCACCGTGACATCAAAGCCGACAACATCCTGTTCGACGCCACCGGCCTGCTCAAAGTCGTCGACTTCGGCATCGCGAAAATCGTCGAAGGGCCCGACACCACCGCCAGCAAGATCATCGGAACGCCGAAGTGCATGGCTCCCGAGCAGATCGCCGAAGGCCGGCTGAGCCCGGCCACCGACCTCTACGCGCTCGGGGTGCTCCTCTACGAACTGTTCTCGGGGGCGCCGCCGTTCGACCCGCAGCTACCACTGCCCGTGCTCTGGCAGCACCACCTGCACACCATCCCCGCCCGGCCCTCCGGAGTACCCACACTCATCGCCGACGTGGTCCTCCACGCCCTGGCCAAGAACCCGGCCGACCGCCCACCCTCCACACGCGCCTTCGCTCTCGACCTGGCCCACGCCGCCGCCGGCGCCTTCGGCCCGGGCTGGATCACCCGTACCGGCATCGGACTCCGCCTCGACGACGACATCCGCACCGCCGGCGACCAGCCCTCTACCGCCCCGCGGGCACCGACACCGCCCGGGACGCGGAGGGATGCGCCACCGGGCAGGCCGGGCGTACCCGTCCCGGTATCCACCGACCGCGATCTCTATCCGACGATTGTCCGTGACGCGGGCCGTTCCTGGCCACCCACATCGGCCTCGGACAGGTCCGCCCCGTCCGAGCATGCTGACCCGGTCTCTTCGTCCCGGCGCCGACCGCGCCGGCCACGCACCACCGCGCTTGTCGTGTCCGCCGCGGCAACGGCGGTGCTGCTCGCCATCGCCATCGCCATCGCCGTCACAGCCTCCCGTGGCGAGGACTCCCCTGCCTTCAGCGTCAGGGCCTCCCCCGTCCCCCAGCCGCTGGGCTCCCCCCTGACCAGCCACACGAGCTGGGTGGAGTCGATAGCCTCCGCCCCGGACGGACACACCCTTGCCAGCGCCAACGGCGATGGGACCATACGCCTGTGGGACGTCTCCGACCGGACCGCCCCTCGCCCCCTGGGCGCCCCCCTGACCGGCCACACCGACAGGGTGCGGTCGGTGGCCTTCAGCCCGGACGGGCAGACTCTCGCCAGCGCCAGCCACGATCACACGGTACGGCTGTGGGACGTCTCCGACCGGACCGCACCCCACCCCCTGGGCGTCCCCCTGACCGGCCACACCAACACGGTCGTCTCGGTCGCGTTCGCTCCGGACGGGCGCACCCTCGCCAGCGCCGGCGAGGACCGCACGGTACGGCTGTGGGACGTCTCCGACCGGACCGCACCCCACCCGCTTGGCGTCCCCCTGACCGGCCACACCGACTGGGTGGGCTCGGTGACGTTCGCTCCGGACGGGCGCACCCTCGCCAGCGCCAGTGGCGACCGGACCATACGCCTGTGGGACGTCTCCAACCGGAGCACACCCCACATCCTGGGCACCCCCCTGACCGGCCACACCAGTTGGGTGGTGTCGGTGGCCTTCACCCGGGACGGGCGGACCCTCGCCAGCGCCAGCGACGATCACACCATACGGCTGTGGGACGTCTCCGACCGGAGCGCACCCCACCCCCTGGGCGCCCCCCTGACCGGCCACACCGGCTGGGTGTGGTCGGTGGCGTTCACCCCGGACGGGCGCACCCTCGCCAGCGCCGGCGGCGACCGGACCGTGCGGCTGTGGGACGTCTCCGACCGGACCGCACCCCACCCCCTGGGCACCCCCCTGACCGGCCACACCAACGGGGTGCGGTCGGTGGCCTTCACCGCGGACGGACGCACCCTCGCCAGCTCCAGCGACGAGGCGATACGGCTGTGGGACATGGGCTGACCAGCCCCGCGAACATCCCTGGGAGCCCGCGGTCACGCCCTGGCGGCACCTGAGGCCCGCCAACGACAACGGGCGTTGGGATTTTCCCAATCGATCAGGTAATCTGGCCGTATGGACGGCATCGGGGACCGGGTGTTGGAGCACATCCGGCGGGTCCGCCACACCACCCCGCAGCGGGACATCGCCGAGGAGATCGGGATGACGCCTGACGCGTTCTCACGCGCTGTGAACGGCAAGCGGGCTTTCTCCTCGATCGAACTGGCGCGTCTGGCCGACCTCCTGGACGCGGACATCCACTGGCTGATCACCGGGCAGCCCGACCCGAACCGGCTCGTTGTCGCGGCCCGGCACCGTTACGACCATGAAACCGGCCACCGGGACGTGCCCGGACGCGACGCCGACGACCGGGTGCTGCGCGACATCGCGTTGGCCTACCGGCAGGCCAGCCTGCGGCGGCAGCACGTACCGGCGCTCCCAGGCACTCCCGAGGGGATCAGAGCCGCACTGGGCGCGGATTTCGTGCGACCGTTCGCGGAACGGCTGGAAAGCCGTCTCGGCATCGACGTCGTCCGGGTCGCGGACCTGTCCACCGCGTACTCGTTCACCCTTGGCGGGCATCGGGTGATCGCGCTTCCGGCGGCGGGCAACTGGTTCCGGGAGAACTGGTCAATGGCCCACGAGCTGGGGCACCTCACTCAGGGCCACCACGACCAGGATCTCTCCCGGACGGAGTGGGACCAGTGCGAGGCGGCCGCGAACGCTTTCGCCGCCGACCTTCTGCTCCCCCGCGGCTCACTGGCCGCGATCGACTGGAACCGTCTCGATGCCGCCGGGCTGGCCGATCTCGTCTGGCGGTGGGGCGTATCCACCGATGCCTTGGCTCGCCGGCTGAACGCGCTGAACGGCCAGCTGCCCCCGGTGGTGGGCGAGTGGGCCGAACAACCGACCCAGCGCCTGTTGCGCCGTTACTGGGTGGCCGAATCGGGCATCGATGAGATCACCCTGCGCATGGATGCCGCCGCCCAGCGCCGGTTCCCCCTCACCCTCCAGGAGGCGCACCTCGCCGGAATCGAGTCCGGCGCACTCGGCAAGAACACGCTTGCCTGGATGCTCGGCATCGACCCGGACACGCTCGATGTCGACGTACCGTCAGTACCCGAAACAGACGTTGGCGACCTCGCCAGGGCGCTGGGCCTGTAGACCGTGGCCGTTCTCCTGTTCCCCGACAACACAGTTCTGATCAACTTCGCGATCCTCAACCGCATGGACCTGCTGGAGCGGCTGGCGAACGGCAACGGCCGCTGGTGCGCCACTGTCGCGGCGGAATGCGACGCCTCAGCCCGACAACCCGGTCTCGCCACGCTGGCCGAGGCCACGAACATCTTCGGGCCGCCCTGGTTCCCCGATCCGGCCGAACTCCAGAACACCCAACTCCTGCGCGACGAGCTCGCAAGCCCCCGCGATCGCCCCCACCGCCACCTTGGTGAGGCCGAGACACTCGCCATCATGATCCACCGCCAGGTTCACGGCTTCTTCGTGACCGACGACAACGACGCCGCCCGGCTCGCCACCCGCAACAACATCCACGTCGTCAGGACCTGGCATTTACTGAAGATCGCCGCGAAGGCGGACTGGATCGACGCCGACACCCTCTGGGGCTACCTCCAGACGCTGCGCGCCCGACGACGAGGCAGCTCGTCCGGCGTCACGGACAGGCCCTCTTTCGACAAATGGCTGGCATCCTGACACCGACCACAAAGCCGAGGACCACGACTTACGTTCCGGCTGTTCCGTGTGTTGGCGGGCTGTACAGGGCGGCGAGCGCCTTTGCGGCTTGGGCCATTGTTTCCCGTAGCTCCGGAGGGTCGAGCACTTCCAGGTCGGGGCCGAGGCGATTCCATGGGTTTCACCGGTTTATCCGTTGTGGTGACGCCCGCGACCAGTGTCCACAGGGGGCTATCCGCGGAGGTGCCGGTTGTCCACAGGTACGGACCGGCGGACGCGGCTGGTGGCCGGACGCCCATAGAGTGGCCGGGTGACCTCCCCTCTGGTCGACAGCCCGGCCGACGCCCCGCCGCTGGCCGACAGCGATGTCCGGCTGACTGACGGCGCGAGCGACGCCGCGCGGGTGCTGCGCCGTGTCTTCGGGTACGAGTCGTTCCGGGACGGCCAGCAGGAGATCATCGATCATGTCGTCGGCGGTGGCGACGCGCTCGTACTGATGCCGACCGGTGGCGGCAAGTCGCTGTGCTACCAGATCCCCGCCCTGGTACGGCCGGGCACCGGCGTCGTGGTGTCACCGCTGATCGCGCTGATGCAGGACCAGGTCGACGCGTTGCGGGCGCTCGGCGTACGGGCGGGGTTCCTCAACTCCACCCAGGAGTTCGACGAGCGCCGCGAGGTGGAGTCCGCCTTCCTCGCCGGTGAGCTCGACCTGCTCTACCTGGCGCCGGAGCGGCTGCGCGTCGACGCGACGGTCACGCTGCTCGACCAGGGCACGATCGCACTGTTCGCGATCGACGAGGCGCACTGCGTCGCGCAGTGGGGTCACGACTTCCGGCCCGACTACCTTCTGCTGTCCGAGTTACGCGAACGCTGGCCGGACGTGCCGACAGTGGCGCTGACCGCCACCGCGACCCCGGCGACCCACACCGAGATCACCTCCCGGCTCGGCCTGGAGGGCGCCCGCCACTTCGTGGCCGACTTCGACCGCCCGAACATCCAGTACCGCATCGTGTCGAAGAAGGAGCCGAAGGCGCAGCTGCTGGCGCTGCTGCGCGCCGAGCACACCGGGGACGCGGGCATCGTCTACTGCCTGTCACGCTCCTCCGTCGAGAAGATCGCCGAATTCCTGGTGGCGAACGGCATCGCGGCGCTGCCGTACCACGCCGGGCTCGACGCGCGCACCAGAGCCGAGCACCAGGCGCGCTTCCTGCGGGAGGACGGCATCGTCATGGTCGCGACCATCGCCTTCGGCATGGGCATCGACAAACCGGACGTACGCTTCGTCGCCCATCTCGACCTGCCCAAGTCCGTCGAGGGGTACTACCAGGAGACCGGGCGTGCCGGACGTGACGGGCTGCCCTCGACCGCGTGGCTGGCCTACGGCCTGCAGGACGTCGTGCAGCTGCGCAAGCTCATCGACGCGTCCGCGGGCGATCTCACGCACCGTCGGCGGCTGAGCGCCCACCTCGACGCCATGCTCGCGCTGTGCGAGACGGTCGAGTGCCGCCGCACCGGGCTGCTCGCCTACTTCGGGCAGCAGCGCACCGCCCCGTGCGGCAACTGCGACACCTGCCTGACACCCCCGCGGACGTGGGACGGCACGATCGCCGCCCAGAAGCTGCTGTCGGCTGTGCTCCGGCTGCAGCGGGAGCGCCGCCAGAAGTTCGGCGCGGGCCACCTCGTCGACATCCTGCTCGGCAGGAAGACCGCCAAGGTGATCCAGCGCGATCACGACACCCTGAAGGTCTTCGGCGTCGGCACCGAGCTCGGCGAGCCCGAGTGGCGCGGTGTGGTGCGGCAGCTGCTGGTGCAGGGGCTGCTGGCGGTCGAGGGTGAGCACGGCACCCTTGTGCTCACCGACACGAGCGCCGACGTGCTGCGCGGGCAGCGCACGGTCCTGATGCGACGCGAGCCGGAGCCCGCCGCCAGGGCCGCATCCACATCCACGGGCACGGCCGCGTCCGCGGGCACGGCCACATCCGCGGGCACGGCCGCGTCCAAAGGCACGAGGTCCCGCCGCGTTGCCGTGGCCGAACTGTCGGAAGAGGCGATGCCGGTGTTCGAGCGGCTCCGCGCCTGGCGCGCGGCCGTCGCGAAGGAACAGGGCGTCCCGGCATATGTGATCTTCCATGACGCCACCCTGCGTGAGATCGCGTCACGCCCGCCGGCCACGTTGGCCGAACTGTCCACCATCAGCGGCGTCGGCGAGCACAAGCTCGCCAGGTACGGACAACAGATCCTCGACACCCTCGCCGAGTGAACAGCCCCTGTTCGCCCGGTCCCACCCGGGACGGCCGTCGGTATGACCGCTGTTGCCACTCGTGCCATGGTGGCCAGGGATCACGGTCGGCACATTCAGTAGTGGTAGCGCACCTGAACGATGACCAGATCGTCGCCGCGCACCTGGTACACCAGCCGGTGCTCCTCGGTGATGCGCCGCGACCAGTATCCCGACAGGTTCTGGGCCAGTGGTTCCGGCTTACCGATCCCGACGGCCGGGTCCCGGGCCGACTCCTCGATCAGACGGTTGATCCGGCGGAGCATCTTGCGATCGTCTGCCCACGACGCATAGTCGGCCCACGCCCGTGCGGTGAACACGATCCTCATCAGGTCAGTAGATCGTGTTCCTCGGCCGCACCGGCGTCGGCCTCGGCGATACTGGCCGCGAGGTGCGCCGCGTTGGCGGGCGACCGCTGTAGATAGGCGGTCTCCTGCATGGAGCGGAACTGGGCTTCGGAGACCAGGTAGGCCGAGCCGTGCTTGGACAAGATCTCGACCGGCTCCTGGTCGGCATTGACCTGCTCGATCAGCGGGAACAGACGCTTGCGGGCCTCACTGGCGGTGACAGCCATAGCACCCTCCAAAGTAGTACAAGATATTGTACCACTCTAGTCGACATCCAGCCCCGCCCCGCCGACCATGCCAGCCGCGCTGACGATCGTCCCAATGGATGCCAACGACCGCTGGCGCGTACGTAGCGCTACCACCTGGGACTCGGGGAGCCGTCCGCACACCCGGTGAGCACCGGTATGAAACCCGGGGTGACCGGGATGTCGGATGGCTTTCCGCCATGGGATCCGATTGTCGAATCTCCGGTCCGGTCCGGTCCGGGCCACGTGGCCGCGGATTTCCACTGGGTGTCCCAGCTGTGTCCTAACGATTATCAACCGCATCCTCGACCGTCTTTTCCTGTAACGGGAAGACCCGGCCGTGACATCCAAAATACATGATCATGCATTCCTCGCGTCTCCGCATCCGCCGGGAGCACGTCCACATCGCGGATCAGGGGAGAGAGGGGGAGACAAACCGTGGATGCGCTCGATAAGGTGTCTGGGTGGTGAATCTGCGGATCTCGGATGAAGCCGGCCGACCGGTGGCGCTGACGGCGCCGGCCGGCAGCGGACAGGCGCCGGCGGGCTGCCCCGCTTCAGGACGCAGACCCTCGGCGGGACGTCGGCGGCTCACCGTCGCGCTCCGGGCGGGCGGGGAGCGCACGGCATCGGTCCACGGGTTTCCGTGAGCATGACCGCGGACGCGGCGGTAACAGGCAGGTCTACCCGCAACTAACGACCAACATCATAATCTGTGCCAGGCACGACGGCGTGCCAGCTCAGATGGGGATCCGGACCGGTCCGCACCGGATCGCGTCCTCGGCGTGCCGTGCGCCCACGGCCGGCCCCGGTTCCGGCCCTGACCCCGGTTCCGGCTCAGATTCCGGCTCCGGCTCGGTCACCGCGATTTCGGCGAAATCCGCCGACGTGGTGACGGAATTTTCTCAGCAACGTCGCTGAACCATTGTCCGGCCGGCATCGTGACTCCGGCGGATATCTCGACGACAGTGAGGGGGACGCGTGAGGACACGTTCGAAACTCTGGGCGCTGTGCGCACTGCTGTGCGCGCTCCTGGTGGGCTGTGGCTCGGACACGGACAACACCGGTCCGACGACTCCGTCCGGCGCGGCGACGGCGACACCGTCTGTAACCGGGACAGTGACGGTGTTCGCCGCCGCGTCGTTGACCGAGTCGTTCACCGAGCTCGGCAAGCAGTTCGAGGCGGCGCATCCCGGTGTGACCGTGAAGTTCAACTTCGCCGCGAGCTCGGCCCTGGCCACTCAGATCAACCAGGGGGCGCCGGCGGACGTCTTCGCCTCGGCCAGCCCGACGAACATGACCACGGTCGTCGACGCCGGCAACGCCACCGGCCCGAAGACGTTCGCGCAGAACAAGATGGCGATCGTCACTCCGCCGGACAACCCCGCGCACATCGCCACCGTGGCCGACCTGGCGAAGCCTGGTGTGAAGGTCGCGCTCTGCCAGGCCCAGGTCCCGTGCGGCGCGGTCGCGGCGAAGGTCTTCTCGAACGCGGGTGTCACGGTCACGCCGAAGACCTACGGCGCCGACGTGAAGGGCGTGCTGACCACCGTCGAACTCGGCGAGGTCGACGCCGGCGTGGTGTACGTCACCGACGCCCAGGCCGCCGCGGCGAAGGTGAAGAGCATCGAGATCCCCAAGGAGCAGAACGCCTCCACCACCTACCCGATCGCGGCCCTGACCAAGGCTCCGAACGCCAGCGGCGGGCAGGCGTTCACCGAGTTCGTCCTGTCGTCGACCGGCCAGGAGGTACTTGCCAAGGCCGGTTTCGCCTCTCCCTCCTCATAAGGGCTCCCTCCCCGCAGCCGGCATCCGCCTCCCTGCGCGAGCCCCGTTCGGGGGTGTCTCCGGTTCCCGTGAGCCGGAGGCACCCCCGAAGACGTCATCGGGGGCAGCTACGCCGCCTGCCCGACGCGCCCCGGTGCGCCGCTCGGCCGGGGCGGTGGTGGCCGCGCCCGGAGCACGGCCATGAGGATTCCAGGCCGGCACCGCCCGGCATATGTCCTTTTTCACCGAGACATCCGTCCGTTCTTCGCCAGGCATTCGACACGTCAGGTATGGTGCGGCCCGGCGGGCAGCCCGTCGATTCGCGCACATATCGTGTTTCCAGCTGGTAAAAGCGGGATGACCCGGTCGTTCCCGACGGCGGACGGCGGACGGCGGGTAACTGCTCCCGCCCGGCCCGGAAAACCCGTGACCGCGGCACCACCGGGCCCACAGCCGATGGGCACCGGAGCTCCACGGGCTCCCCGGCAGCGGCAGCGGCTGCCCGATCAGCCCTGGGAGCTGCGGCTTCATCCGGACGACAGCTGTACGTACCAGCAATGTCACGTATTTCCCGCCGCCCGGAAACGGGCCGGGCCAATGTTTCACGGGCCCGCCGCGAATGGCTCCCGAATCCCGGGTACTCCGGCCCGGGATTCTCCGGCCACAGTGCCCGGGCGCGCTTTTTCACCGGCACCGCCCGGCGACCGGCAGCGGCCGACAGCCGGTGCCCGTCGCAGCTAGAATCTGCTGAGCAGCCACCGCGAACGCGCCACAACGAATGCACGGCGCCACAACGAATGTGAGGTGTGACGTGGCGAGCGAGAAGCGCCGACTTCCCATGAACGTCGAGGGGCCTTTCTTTGTCGATTCCGAGTGCACCGACTGTGAGAACTGTCGGGGAGTCGCACCGGACTTCTTCAAGCACGACGAGGAGCGCGAGGTCCACTACATCTGCCGGCAGCCGGTGAACGAGGACGAGGAGGAGATGCTGCTGCAGGCTCTCGAGTTCTGCCCGGCCGAGGCGATCGGGCGCGTGGCGGCCTGACGGGCCGGGACAGCACGCTCACAACCGCTCCTACCAGGGGTTTCGCCGGGCCGCCCCACCGGCTCGGCGGGCCCGGCGGGCCGGGCAGGATCCGGCCCGCCGGACGGGGCACTGGCGGAACGGCCGGCGGGCGAAGCGCCGGCGAGCCGCCGGCCGACGGGCCGTGACATGCCGGCGACGAGAATCCAGAAGGATTCATCTGGTCTCGTCGGGTGACATTACGGGAACATTTTTTGCCGGCCATCACCAAGGGTAGATCAATATCTATCAGCGGGTAGTCGTCCGACAAGCGACTGACATACAGCCGACACAATGGCCGGTTACAAGCCCCGTAACGCTGCGATCATCGAAAATACGGTTAGCGTGGAAACCCTCGCCTGCTGAGGAGGGAAGTTGTCAAAGACCGCGCAGGATTTACCCTCGCTCCACGCTTCTTCTGAGCGCCCGGAAGCCCACCGTTGGTTACCGGCCCGGCCGCTCGGTCCAATGTCGGAGATGGCACGGTTACGGAAAACGCATCCAATGATGGAGGCGATTGTCGACGAGGTGGACGGTCGCCAGATGCGGGTCGGCGACCACTGGCTGACCGACTTCGCGTCCTGCAACTATCTCGGCTTCGACCTCGAGCCAGAGATCATCGCGGCGGTGCCGGAGTACCTGGCCAGGTGGGGCACGCATCCGAGCTGGTCACGGATGATCGCGACCCCACGGCTGTTCGTCGAGATCGAGCAGGAGCTCACCGACCTGCTCGGCGCCGAGGACAGCCTGGCACTCCCCACGATCACGCACATCCATCTGTCGGTCATCCCAGCCCTCGCCGGGCAGGGAACGATCTTCATCGACCGCAACGCGCACCGCTCCATCCACGACGGCTGCGTCATGGCCCGGGCCTGGGGCGCGACCGTGCAGCGCTTCGACGACAACAACCCCGCCGAGCTCGAGGAGATGCTGCGGGCCTGCCGCAGCCACCCGCGGCTGGTGTGCGTCGACGGGCTGAACAGCATGACCGGCAACATCCCGCCGGTGGCGGAGCTGGCCCGGGTGACCCGCGCGAACGACGCGCTCCTCTACATCGACGACGCGCACGGTTTCGGCGTCATCGGCGAGCGCCGGCCCGACGAACTGAGCCCCTACGGCAGCCGGGGCAACAGCCTCATCCGCCATGTCGGGGAGAGCTACGACGGGATCATCCTGGTAGCGGGCTTCTCCAAGGCCTACTCGTCCCTGCTGGCCTTCCTCGCCTGCCCGACCGAGGTGAAGAACCACCTCAAGGCGGCCACCTCCCCGCACACCTTCTCCGGGCCGTCCCCGGTGGCCTCGCTCGCGACCGTGCAGGCCGGGTTCGCGCTCAACGCCCGGCGGGGCGACGCGATCCGCGCGGATCTCCACCGCAAGACGGCCCGGATCCTCGACGGGATGGGGCGGCTCGGGCTGGCCTCGCCGAACCGGTCGGGCAGCCCGATCATCGAGATACCGGTCGGCGCCCCGGACCGTATCGACGCCATCGGCGACCATCTGTTCGACCGGGGGATCTACACCACCCTGGCGCCGTACCCGATGGTGCCGCGCGAGAAGGTGGGGTTCCGCATCCAGGTCACCGCGGCCAACACCGACGAGGAGATCAGCCACCTGCTCGAGGTGCTCGCCGAGGTCGCCGACATGCTGTCGGACGCCGCGCCCGCCCAGGACGGATAGCACCCGTACCCACCGTAACGCCACGACGGTCGTCCAGGACCGCACCGGGGAAACGGCGGAAGCGTAAGAAGCCATAAGAAGCCATAAGAAGCCATGAAGGGAAGCCCGACGGGGACCGGCGAGCAGCCGGTCAGGCCGTGCCCGGCGCGCGGATGGCCGGGCACGGCCCCAGACCTCCGGCCGGCGGACACCGGCCCAGCGGGGCTGTGCCACCGCGAGCCACCGCGGGCCACTGCCACGCCTGTCCCGCCCGGATGCCCACGGCACCTACCGAGCGTCGTGCCGACCTGCCGGGCCTACTGA
>NZ_CEVIVC010000011.1:29635-40912 GCF_982290645.1 Protofrankia sp. CiP1_Cm_nod4 | reverse complement strand
CCAGCCGGGTGACCGGTAGCCGGCCGCGGTCAAGCCGCACCTCGGCATCCCGTGCCTGCCGCAGCTCCGTGAGAAAACGCACCCGCGGGATCTCGACCGCTCCCATGGACTTCGCGTGCGCGGTGACGAACTGCACGTCGACGAGCCGGCCACCGGCCGGCGCGAACCGCGCGTCGAAGTCGACGAGCGCGGCCTTGGACGCGTCGGTGCGCACGTGGAACATGGACTCGGCCATGAAGGCGGCGCCGACGAGCACGCCGAACATCCCGCCGATGAGCTCGTCGTCCTGCCACACCTCGACGCTGTGCGCCCAGCCGAGCCGGTGCAGCTCCTGGTAGGCGCCGGCGAGCTCGGTGGTGATCCAGGTACGCCGGGTGCCCTGGCCGCAGTTGTGCACGACGTCGACGAACGCGTGGTCGAGGGTGGTCGTCCAGTCGCACGCGCGCATCCGCTTGAACAGCGAGTCGGCCACGCGCACCCCGCCGACGGGCAGTACACCGCGCGGATCCGGGCTCCACCAGGCGAGATCGGCCCGTCCCCGGGTATCCCGCGACAGTTCCTGGACGTCGGGGGACAGTTCCTGGGCGTCGCGGGACAAGATGGGCGGCCGGCCGCCGGCCGCCGCCGGGTCACCGGGCCCCAGGGCATTCGCCACCGCGACCGGACCGCCGGCCGGCTCGTCGGGCGGCTCGTCGGGCGGCCAGGGAAAGACGCCCCGTCGGTAGGCCCCGACCAGGGTCGCCGGGGAGAGATCACCACCGAAGGCGAACGGAGCGTCACCGGGATCGGCCGGACCGACCTCCGCCACGGAGTCCCACACCGACCGGCCAGGATGCCGGGGCGGGCCGGTCAGGTCCGCGCCGCCCCCGCCCGGGTCCATGCCGCCCGGGTCCATACCGCCCGGGTCCATGCCGCCTGAGCCTGTGCCGCCCGCGTCCATGGTGGTCAGGTCCACGGGTGACCGGCGCGGGCGGGCTCGGCCCCGTCGGCCATCAGGTCAGCCGCTGTCACCCGCTCTAATCGGGACGGCGGGTATCCGCCCTCCCCGGAGGAGGAATACGCGCGGCGATTGTTGCGGTGCCACAGCAGCGGGGTCAGCTTGTCGGCGGGCTGGGGTGCGCCCAGGTAGAAGCCCTGGGCGAAGTCGCAGCCGTAGTCGGCCAGCCGGCCCATGGCCGTCTCGGTCTCAACCCCCTCGGCCACGATCCGTAGGGCCAGGGAGTGCGCCAGCCCCACCGTGGACTGCACGATGGCCGCCGAGAGCGGGTCGGAGTCGAGGTGGATGACGAACGACTTGTCCAGCTTGAGCACGTCCACCGGCAGTTCCCGCAGGTAGGCCAGGGACGAGTAGCCGGTGCCGTAGTCGTCGACGGCGATGCGGACCCCCATCTCCCGCAGGCTGCCGAGCACGGCCGCGGTCCGGATCCGGTCGAGCATCAGAGCGGTCTCGGTGATCTCCAGTTCGAGTGCCCTCGGCGGCACCCCCTTCGCCGTGAGGAGGTCCCTGACCTCGGCCGGGAATCCCTTGTCGAGCAGGTTGGGCGCGGAGAGGTTGACCGCGACACCGATCTTCAGGCCGGCGTCCCACCACTGGCGGCACTGGTCGAGGGCCAGCCCGAGCACCTCGAGGGTCAGCGTGCGCATCAGCCCGGTGTGCTCGGCCATGGGCAGGAACTCGTTGGGCTGGAGCAGCCCCCTGGTGGGATGCTCCCAGCGCACCAGGGCCTCCACCGCGTGGCAGATGCCCGTGCGCAGGTCGACCTTCATCTGGTAGTGCAGGCGCAGCTGGTCCTGGCCGAGCCCGGCCCGCAGGGTCTCGATGACGTCGAGGCGGTCGAGGATGTGCAGGTCGGCGCCGGGCCGGTAGTGCTCGATCCGGGTACGGGCCGCCTTTGCGGCGTACATCGCGATGTCTGCCCGCTGCAGCAGGACGTTCCCGGCCACCGCGTGATCGGGATAGACCGCGACCCCGATGCTGGCGTCGACGTGGAAGCTCACCCCGTCGACGTCGAACGGGCCGTCGAGGGCGGCCAGCACCCGCTCGGCGACGGCCCGCGCCGCGGTGGCGTCGGCGTCCTGGAGGAGCACGGCGAACTCGTCGCCGCCGAGCCGGGCCAGCAGGTCCGTCGGGCGCAGCGCCGTCTCGATCCGGCGGCCGACGAGTTTGAGCAGGTCGTCGCCGACCTGGTGGCCGAGAGAGTCGTTGATCTCCTTGAAGCGGTCCAGGTCGAGCACGAGCAGCGCGAAGCGCGTGGCGCCGCAGTCGCGTGCCTCCTCCTCGCTGAGCAGCTCGAAGAACCCGCGGCGGTTGGCGAACCCCGTCAGCTCGTCCGTGCGCGCCTGCATCTTGCTGTCCACGAGCTGGCGGACCTCGGTGAACGTGATGCCGGCACGCACGATGGCGGACAGGATCGTCCCGGCGGCGAGCACGACGGTCAGCGGCGGCAGCCTGATGAAGGCCCCGACCACCAGCAGCGTGAGCGCGCTGACGGCGAAGAAGAACGGGATGAACAGCATCTCCCAGCCGGCGACCCGGTCGGACATCTCCCGTGGGGCCCGTTGCCACGCGGCGCAGGCCGGCAGGACGAGCGCGAGCGCCCAGAGCGCCTCGACCGGGCCGCCCGGAGTGTAGGTGCCGCCCGCCATCGCGCCGGTGACGATCGTGTCGGCGACCGCGAAGCCGGCGAGGGAGATCCCCAGCAGCCACCAGGCCTTCTCGGGGCGCCAGCCCCGCAGCCCGAACGCACTGGCCACGAGCACGAGCAGCATCAGGTCGGCGAGCGGGTAGGCGATGTTCAGGCCGAGGACCGACAGCCCCGCCGGGTTGTCCACGCCGATGACGACGGCGGCGAGCCCGCTCGCCAGCGCGGCCACGCCGAGGCCGCCCACCAGCGCGTCCAGCCACAGGCTGGGGTGAAACCGGGTGACCCGCCCACGCAGCAGGAGGATCACGGAAATACAGGTGGTCGCGTAGAACACGAGCCAGCCGATGTCCGCCGGCGACGGCGACGGCGCGTCGGCATGGTTCATGATCTCGGTGAAGTAGATGCTGCCGGCGCCATAGGACAGCAGGCCGGTGCCGAGCACAGCCCAGGCGAGCCGCTCACCGCGGACCAGAATGGCACGCAACATACAAAAGCCACCGGCGGCGATGCTGAAGCTGTTGCCCAGCCACCTGTCGGCCTGGTTGACGATGGACGACACATCACGTAGGCCGACGAGCGTCGTGACGGCGAAAAACACGGCCGCCACCAGCAGCACGACCTGCCCCGCACCGATCAACCGCAGCCGACGAGCGGTGTGAACTGACATCGTCAAGCGGTCATCTCCCCATTATCGCGTCAGCGGGATACATTCTGGCATCACGACACCTATTCATCCTGAACCACCCACCCGGTAACCCCGGCCCGGGTCAGCGGCTCGAGGGCACCAGGGCCACCCGCGGTACCGGTGAGGGTCATTCCCGGGCTGCCGTCGCCCCGCCGGGATGCGGCTGGACGGCCCTGCCAGCTCCCATGACCCCGGTGGGCCAGGTGTGGCGTGACGACCACGCTCCCACCGCGCCCGGAACACCTGGATCACCAAAGGCGGGTTACTTCCGCGGGGAACGCTCCCGCACCGCTAGTTCAACACCGTCTCGCCACGACGGCACGCCGAAGCCTCCCGGCATCCAGCCAAAGACGTCAAGAGGTCGACGAAAAGTCGAGCAGGTAAACACACATCGTATAAGCGGACGCCAACGGGCCGCAATCGACATGAGCCCGTCACGCTCCGTACTGTCGAAGCGTGGCGGGCTCAAAGCGTGCGCACCGGAACACGGATATGTATCGCCCCGGCATCTGCACCTGCATCTGCATCTGTTTTTGCACCGTATACCGATCTCCGGCATTACCGAAAGAAGGCTCGATTCTTCGGTTGACTGCCGATAATCGATCAACTACGGATTTCGCGTCCGATCACTCCGACCGGCGGGCGGCCCGGTGCGGCATAAGGGCGTTCGGGGGAATGACGCCGAGCCGGCCCTCCTGGTAGTCGGCCACCGCCTGGCGCAGCTCCTCCTTGGTGTTCATCACGAACGGCCCGTACATCTCGACGTGCTCCCGGATCGGGCGCCCGCCGAGCAGCAGCACCTCCAGCCGGCCATCCGCCCCGGGCTGCCGGTCGTCGGCCGCGAGCGTCAGGTAGTCACCGGGGCCGAACACGGCGAGCTGCCCGGTGCGGACCGGCCGGCCCTCGCCGCCGGCCCGTCCCGAGCCGGCAAGGACGTAGGCCAGCGCGCTGAAACCCGGCTCCCAGGGGACCGTCAGCCGCGCGCCCGGGAACAGCGTCGCGTGCATCATCGTGATCGGCGTGTGGGTGGCACCCGGCCCATGGTGACCGGCCGGGTCACCGGCGAGACCGCCAGCGATGATCCGCAGCAGCGCGCCCGCGTCCGGCGACGCGAGCAGTGTGACCTGGTCGCCTTCGATGCTCTGGTAGCGCGGCGGGCTGAACTTGTCCCGCGCCGGCAGGTTGACCCACAGCTGGATGCCGTGGAAGAGGCCGCCGCTGACGACGAGCCGCTCGGGCGGGGTCTCGATGTGCAGGATGCCGGCGCCCGCGGTCATCCACTGGGTCGCCCCGTCCGTGATGACCCCGCCCCCACCGTTGGAGTCCTGGTGCTGGAACGTCCCATCGATCATGTACGTCACGGTCTCGAAGCCGCGGTGCGGATGCCACGGCGTGCCCTTGGGCTCACCGGGCGCGTAGTCGACCTCACCCATCTGGTCCATGTGGACGAAGGGGTCAAGATCGGCAAGGCTGACCCCGGCGAACGCGCGGCGGACGGGAAAGCCCTCGCCCTCACGGCCTGACGGCGCGGTCGTGACCGACCGGACGGGCCGCTCCAGCTGGCCGGGCAGAGGTACGGCCAGGCGCGGCAGGGTGGTTGTGTCGGCGGTAACGGCAGGCATGCTGTCCCTCCCAGATTCTCGTTGCTGTTGCAACTATCGGAGGATGACAACCCCGGATCGTCCGGATCCCTTCCCGGCGGCCATGGACGACCGCCGGATCCACGGGACCCTGGACGGCCACCGACCGGACCGTGGACGGCCGCGGACGGCCGTCCACTACGATCATGACCGTTACTGTCCACGGCTGTCCACGGCTGTCCATGGCCGCCCGCCCGGAGCCGGTCGGCCGCGCGTCCGGCCGACCGGTCCGTCACATACCCATCCGGCCGGTCACGCATCCGTCAGACCAGAGCCGGTCCTGGAGCAGGGCCGCCCGGGTCAGAGCGCCGTGGCGATCGTCTCCGCCACCTGCTCCCGCCGCCTGGCCAGGTCGGCCTCCTGCGCCCGCGCCCGGTCGAGGCCGTCGGCGATGTCGGCGTCCCGGCGCATCAGCGCGGCGAGATCGAGACCGGCCAGCTCGAGGACGCCCATCCGCTCGTAGGCGGTGCGGACTTTCTCCCCCCACAGGCCGATGTCCTTCACGCACGGCACTATCCGGCTGAACAGCAGCTTGCGGAAAGCCCGCATGTACTCGGAGGTCTCCACCGCGGCGAGACAGGCGTCCACGTCGAAGCCGAGGTTCTCCCAGACCTCGGCGCCACGCAGCCGGTCACGCATCAGCCAGCAGCTCTCGGCGACGAACTCCTCGCGTTCGTCGAGCTCCCGGCGGGACAGCTGCGCGTAGTAGTCGCGCAGCGCCAGCCGCCCGAACGCGATGTGCCGGGCCTCGTCCTGCATGATGTAGGAAAGGATCTGCTTGGGCAGCGCCGCCGTGGCGACGTCCCGCAGGACGCCGAAGGCGGCCAGCGCGAGACCCTCGATGAGCACCTGCATGCCCAGGTACGGCATGTCCCACCGGCTGTCACTCAGCGTCGTCGCCAGCAGGGAGCGCAGCTCGGGGTTGATCGGGTACAGGAGGCCGATCTTCTCCGTCAGGAAGCGGGAGTAGATCTCCGCGTGCCGCGTCTCGTCGATCGTCTGGGTCGCGGCGTAGAACTTCGCGTCCATGTCCGGGACGGACTCGACGATCCGGGCGCTACAGATCATCGCGCCCTGCTCGCCGTGCAGGAACTGGCTGAACTGCCAGGCCATCAGATGCTGGCGCAGCTCGCCGCGCTCCCGCCGGCCGAGCTTGTCCCACAGCGGGAGCCCGTAGATCGGGACCGTCCGGTCCGACAGCCCCAGGGGGTGGTGCGGATCCACCTCCTGTGACCAGTCGATCCTGGTCGTGGCGTCCCACTGCTTGTCCTTGCCCTGCTGGTAGAGGGCCAGCAGCCGGGCCCGGCCGTCGGCGTAGTCCCAGGAGAACCGGGCGTCGCCGGCCATGGGGATGCTCCAGGTGCGGTCGCCGGCCGACGCGTCGTAGCGGTCATGTGCGCTGATGGGCCGAACCTCCAGTCACCAGGCCCGGGCCGGCCGGCCGGCAGCGCGATCCCGGTCGTCCGTACCGCCGGCGGCCGCTCGCGCGGACCGGGGAGGCAGCCCCGACAGGACGCCACGACGAACCGGCCGCCCTCGGCCGGGCCTGTCGCATCCGCCCACATCGTCCATGCCCACATCGTCACGGTACCTGGTGAGTCACGCCACCCGCTGGACAGCCGCCGTGCCGCTGGACGGACAGCATGTCGTGGAACAGCCGCCGGACAGTTGTCCCATCGACCGCCGCGTCGATTGCCAGTCGAGCGCCACGTCGATTGCCGCACCGACCGCCGCATCGGCTGTCATGCCGAGGCCACGCCGGCGGGCTCACCACACACTGACATCGGGTGGTGACGCGGCCGGGCATCATCCCGTCCGCCCCCGCGGGCTCATCTCCTGGGGGGGGTGAAGATGCTCGACACGCCGCCGGTAAAGTTAATGGTTTGTGACAACTGGCCCCGAAAGCCGGCTGGACCGCTACCGTCGGGGCCGTGGACCGCATCTGCAGTCGACCGGATTTCCTGCGACAAGAACGCCTGCGAGCGGCGGGACGGCTCCGGAGCCGTCAACGTCCCCGTGACAGCCATCGCCACCGCCGGGTGGCGGTCCGGCCGCCGGGGCGCCCGGCCTGGCGCCGCTGACACCGGACGGTCCGCCCCTTCGCGGGCCGGTACAGCGGCCCGGAGCGCCCACCGGCTCGACGGCCCGCCGTACGCGATGTCGCGGAAGCCGCACGCGATGTCGTCGCAAGGGCGCGGGTGCCGACGTCCGTGCGCGAAAACGGCCCATCGATGAGTGACAAATCACATTTTCGTCATGTTCGGGAGATGATCGCCGAAGCCGCGCGAGCGCTCGGCGGCGAGTTTCCCGGCCAGGACACGGTGACGATCATCGGTTCGCCGCAGGCCCTGCCAGCACGGCTGCCGGTCAGCGCGCTCGCCCAGGCGAGCGTGGCCGTCGTCGGGCTCGCGGCCGGCGAACTCAACGCCATACCCGCGGAGGCAGCCATACCCGCGGGAGCGGGCCCACGCGGCGGGGAGCCGCTGACGATCGACAGCGGCGCGGTGGCCGCGGCCTTCACCAGCGAACGGCATCTGCGCCTCGACGGCCGGCCGCAGATCGGCATGGATCCGCTGTCGGCCTTCCTGCCCACGGCGGACGGCTGGGTGCGGCTGCACGGCAACTACCCGCACCATCGGGCCCGGCTGCGGGCGGCGCTCGGGATCGCCGACACCGCGACCGATCCGACAGCCGCGGTCAGGGCGGCCGTGGCCACGCTGCCCGCGACCGAGGTCGAGGACAGGGTGGTGGCGCACGGCGGCGTGGCCGCGGCCGTACGGGACACCGCCGGGTGGCGAGAGCACCCGCAGGGCCGTGCCCTCGCCGGGCTGCCCCTGGCCGGTATGCACCGCCTGGGCGACGGGCACCCGCCCGGCGCGGGGCATCGCCCGGCCCGCGAGCGCGGCCGGCCCGCCGCCGGGATCCGCGTCCTCGACCTGACCAGGGTCATCGCCGGCCCGATCGGCACCAGGACCCTCGCCTTCCTCGGCGCCGACGTCCTGCGGGTCGACAGCCCGCGGCTGCCCGAGATCCCGGCCCAGCACCTCGACACCGGCCCGGGCAAGCGATCGGCCTTTCTCGACCTCGGACGCCCGGCCGACCGACGGACGTTCGAGGAGCTGCTGGCGTCCGCGGACGTCGTCGTGAGCGGGTACCGCCCCGGGGCACTGGACCGCTTCGGGCTGTCGCCGCGGGCGCTGCACGAGCGGCGTCCCGGCATCGTGGTGGTGACGCTGAGCGCATGGGGACCGGCCGGGCCGTGGGCCGGCCGGCGCGGGTTCGACAGCATCGTCCAGGCTGCCACGGGCATAGCCACGACAGAAGCCGGCGACGATCCGGGCAGCGGCCGGCCAGAGGGCCGCTCGGAGGGCCGGTCAGGAGATCGGTCAGGAGATCGGTCAGAAGGCCGGTCAGAAGGCCGGCCAGGGGTGCTGCCCGCCCAGGCGCTCGACCACGCCACCGGCTACCTGACGGCGGCGGCCGTCCTGCGCGCTCTCACACTGCGCCACCGGGAGCCCGGTTCCTGGCATGCTCAGCTGTCACTCGCCCAGACCGCCACCTGGCTGCTCGCCCAGCGCGCGAGGGCTGATGGGAAGACCGGTGAAACCGGTGGAGCCGTCACCGGCGGTGCCACGGCCGGTGGCGCGGCCGTGGCGAGCGCCTCCGGGAACGCCCCGGCGGTCGACGTGGCGCCGTGGCTGGACACGGTTGACAGCCACGGCGGGCGGCTGACCTACGTGCTTCCGCCCCTACGGGTGGCCGGCGGCCCGCGCACCTGGTCCCATCCGCCGCTCCCGCTCGGCGCCTCGTCCCCGGCCTGGCTGTGATCAGGCTGCCTGCGATCAGGCTGCCTGTGATCACGATGTGGCGACCGGCGACCGGCGACCGGCGACGGACGGGCCCGCGCGTGACGTTCCGGCCCGGAGACCCTATGGTCAACCAGATATGGATCGCCTCGTCTGGATCGACTGTGAGATGACCGGGCTCGACGCCGCCTCGGATCTCCTGCTGGAGGTCGCCTGCCTGGTCACCGACAGCGAACTGCATGTTCTTGGCGACGGCGTGGACGTGGTCGTGTCCGCGCCGGAGAGCGCGCTGGCCGGGATGGATGCCGTCGTCCAGCAGATGCACGCCGCCTCGGGACTGACCGAAGCCGTACGGGCATCGACGCTGACCGTTGCCGACGCCGAACGGCAGGTGCTCGACTACATCCGCGATCAGGTCCCGGACGCGGGCAAGGCCCCGCTGTGCGGCAACTCGATCGCTACCGATCGCAACTTCCTCGCCCGGTACATGCCGGCGCTCGACAGCTACCTGCACTACCGGATGGTCGACGTGTCGACCGTGAAGGAACTCGCCCGGCGCTGGTACCCGCGGGCCTACTACGCGGCACCGGCCAAGCGCGGTGGGCACCGCGCCCTGGCCGACATCCAGGAGAGCATCGACGAGCTGCGCTACTACCGACAAGTGATCTTCGTGCCGCAGCCGGGACCCACCAGCGAGTTCGCCCGGGCGGCGGCCCAGGAGATCACCCAAACGGCAGGCCGGGAGACCGGCGCGGGCGACGACGCGGGCAGCCTGCCATCCGCACCGACGGGCGCCGCCTCGGCGGAGACCGCTCCCGCAGCGACCGCTCCCGCAGCGACCACTCCCACGAGCCGCGCCCCGGCGGATGCCGCGCGGACCCCACCGGCGGCCGTCTGAACGGCCGGGGCGGCCGTCCGGGCACGGTCACCATCCACCGGGGCAAGGTCACCGTCCGCCGAGCGCGGCCGCCATCGGGAAGTGGTCACCGTCCGGGCACGAGCCCGGCCCGCCGGTGGCACCGCAAAGCGTTTCGCCAGAAGGACAATCGACCGGTACTATGGGCCGGGCCTGAACAGTTGGCCGGCCAGTCATGGGTGTACGCCCCAGCGGGTGCGCAACCGCTGACGGCCAGCGGTTCGGTTTTGATGTGTGGTTCTTCAGCACGTGGTGGGTGTAGCTCAGCTGGTAGAGCACCGGGTTGTGGTCCCGGGTGTCGCGGGTTCAAGTCCCGTCACTCACCCTCGGTTGGATCCTGTTCGGTGGCCTTCGGCCACCTTTCCAGGCTCCCGCGTCATGCCGGCCCAGGGGGAACCCCCTGGGACCCCCATGTCAGGGGGATTCCGTCCCCCCTGCACCCCCTGGCGGCTGGTCGAATGCCTGCCTGGTACTGAAATATCGATCATTGTGTCTGGTTATGGCGCTGGGATGGCGATCTCGGAGGGTGACCCCGGGGCCGGCGGGCCGGCGACGATCGCCTGGAGCGTGTCGCCGGCGGCGAACCGGGCGATCTGGTCCCGGAGAAACGCGGCGGCGCGGGGCTTGAACGCGCTGGTGTTGCCGCCGAGATGCGGGGTCAGCAGCACACCGGGCGCGGACCACAACGGGTGATCATCGGGCAGCGGCTCCGGCTCGACGACGTCGAGGGCCGCCAGCAACCGCCCGTCGCACAGTTCGCGCAGCAGGGCGTCGGTGTCGACGACCGCTCCCCGGGCGACGTTGACCAGCAGCGCGCCGTCCGGCATCGCGGCGAGGAACCGGGCGTCGGCAAGGCCGCGGGTGCTCTCGTTGAGCAGGCAGGCCAGAACGACCACGTCCTGCTCCGGGAGCAGGGCCGGCAGCTCGGCGGCCGCGTGGACATGGCCGCGCCCGTCGTCCCGGGCCCGGCTCGCGACGCGGGTCAGCGACACCTCGAACGGCTCGAGCCGGGCGGCGATGGCCGTCCCGAGGCCGCCGGCGCCCACCACGAGCACCCTCCGGTCCGCCAGTGAGCGCAGGGTGCGCGGCTGCCAGCGCCCCCGTTCGGCCCCGGCCGCGTGGACCGCGGCCGGGATCCCCCGCAGCTGCGCCAGGGCGAGCCCCACGGCCAGTTCGGACGTGGAAGCGTCGTGCACCCCCGCCGCATTACACAACGTGACCCTCGGGGACACGTTGGCGATGGCATCCTCGTAACCCGCGGTAAGCGTCTGCACGACCCGGAGCCGGGGCAGGCCGTTGACCAGGGACCAGTCCGCCTGCTTCATGTACGGGGGGACGAGGAACTCGGCGTCCAGCACGCCCGCCCGCCGCGGGTCGGAGCCGGCGTCCCACACCACGGCCCGCACGGCCGGGACCGGGCCGACCAGGTCGATCCAGCGCCTGTCCGGAAGGCTGACCACGACCGTGCCCGCTTCGGTTCCTGCCATGGACGAAGGCTAACCGGCCCGAAATATCACGATCACTCTCCCTGCGCCCTGGACGCCGGCCGCCCGGGAGCCTGGTCACCCGAGGCCGGGTCACCCGA
>NZ_CEVIVC010000011.1:0-29338 GCF_982290645.1 Protofrankia sp. CiP1_Cm_nod4 | reverse complement strand
GCCGAGTCACCCGAGGGCCGGGTCACCCGAGGGCCGAGTCACCCGAGAGCCTGCCCGCCTGGGCGGCCGGCTGGTTGTCGTCCCGGATCTCGCCGACAAGCTCCTCCAGGACGTCCTCCAGCGCGACGACCCCGAGGATTCGTCCTCCCTGGTCGGTGACCCGGGCCAGGTGCGCCCCGCTGCGCTGCATCGTGGCGAGCACCGTCGCGAGCCGGTCGTCGGCACCGACCCTGGCCAGCGGGCGGACCCACTTGGTGGGGACCGGCGCCGCCCGCTTGCGCGGGCTGGTTTCCAGGACGTCCTTGAGATGCAGGTACCCGATGAGCTCGCCGGTGGCCGCCCGGACCGGGAAGCGGGAGAAGCCGGTCCGGGCGGCCATCGCCTCCACCCCCCGGGGGGTGACCCCGGCCTCGACCGTCTCCAGGCTGTCGAGAGGCAGCAGGACGCTGCGCGCGCTGCGTTCGTCGAAGTGCAGCGCCCCGGAGAGCAGCCCGTGCTGGTCGGCGTCGAGCAGCCCCTCCCGGCGGGACTCCTCGACGAAGCCGGCGACCTCGTCGCGGGTGAAGGCGCTGGCCACCTCGTCCTTCGGCACCACCCGGACGACGCGCAGACTGAGGTTGGCGACCGCGTTCAGGGCCGCGATCGCCGGGCGCAGGTAGCGCACGATGCCGACGAGGGGCGGGACGAGCAGCAGGGCGCCGCGGTCCGGCCCGGCCAGGGCGATGTTCTTGGGCACCATCTCGCCGATGACCACGTGCAGGAACACGACCGCCGTCATGGCGACGGTGAGGGCGACCGGGTGCAGCAGGGCGTGCGGCATCCCGGCCGCCTCGAGCGGGCCTTCGAGCAGGTGCGCGACCGCGGGCTCCCCGAGCGAGCCGAGCCCCAGGGTGCAGACAGTGATCCCCAGCTGGGTGCCGGCCAGCATCAGGGAGACCTCCTCCATCGCGCGCAACGTGATCCGCGCACGGGCCGAACCGGCCCGTGCCAGCGGCTCGATAGCGCTGCGCCGGGCCGAGATCAGCGCGAACTCGGCTCCCACGAAGAAGGCGTTGGCGAGCAGCAGGACGACGGTGAGGAAGAGCGCGAGCGGGACGTTCACCGCAGCGCCCCCATCGCGTCCGGGGCGGCGGAGCCGCACCACCCGCCCCCGGGACGGCCGCCGTTCCCGGAACGGTCGTCATCCGCGGAACGGCCACCGTCCCTGGGGGCTTCATCCCTGGGGGCTTCATCCCTGGGGGCTTCGCCGCCCGCGGGAGGGCCACCTCCCGTAGGAGCCGTAGAAGAGCCGCCATCCGCTGGAGGCTCGCCGTCGGCACGGACGTGCGCGGGAACCAGACGGACCCGGTCCACCCGGCGGCCGTCCATGAGCTGGACGGTGAGGGTGACGCCGTCGACCTCGACCGCGTCGCCGGCGACCGGCACCCGGCCGAGGCGGTCGGCGACAAGCCCGCCAAGCGTCTGGTACGCCTCGTCCACCGGCAGGTGGACGCCGACGGTCTGCGCCACCTCGTCGAGGCGGAGCAGGCCGGAGAGCAGCCACGTCCCGTCCCGGCGCCGGGCCGCGCGCAGCCCGACCCGGTCGTGCTCGTCGACGACGTCGCCGACCAGCTCCTCGATCAGGTCCTCGATGGTGACCAGGCCGTCCGTGCCGCCGAACTCGTCGATGACGACCGCCATCTGCAGCCCGCCGCGGCGCAGCGTCTCCAGCAGCGGGTCGAGCTCGATCGTGGACGGCACGCTCAGATGAGGGACCATCACGTCGCCGACGGTCACGACGCCCCGGTCGTCCTCGGGGACGGCGACCGCGTGCTTGACATGGACCAGACCGACCACGTCGTCGAGGTCCTGCCCGACGACCGGGAAACGCGAGTGCCCGGTCCGGCGGGTGAGCGCGATCACCTCACTGACCGGGTCACCGGCCCCGACCGTCCACATGCGGACCCGGGGGGTTAGGACGTCCGCGGCCTGCTTGTGCCCGAACGCCAGCGAGCGTTGCAGCAACGTCGCGGTCTCCGGCGCGAGCGTGCCCTGCTCCGCGGACCGGCCGACCAGGGAGAACAGCTCCTGCGCGGAGCGGGCCGAGGCAAGCTCCTCCTGCGGCTCGATGCCCAGCCGCCGCAGCAGAGCCTCGGCGGCGCCGTTGAGCAGGCGGATCAGGAAGGCGGCCACCCGGCTGAACCCCCGCTGGAACCCCTGCACCATCCGCGCGGTCGCCAGCGGCCGGGCCACCGCGAGATTCTTCGGGACGAGCTCGCCGTAGATCATGGTGACGCCCGTGGCGAGCAGCACGGCGATCGCGACGGCGACGCCGGTGGCCATTCCCGCGGGTATCCCGGCGGCCTTCAGCGGGCCGTGGAGCAGGCGCGCGATCGCCGGTTCCACGAGAAACCCGATCGCCAGGTTGGTGATGGTGATGCCGAGCTGTGCGCCGGAGAGCTCGGTCGAGAGCTTCGTGAGCGCCTTGAGGACGCCTCCGGACCTGCGGTCACCGGCTGCCGCGGCACGTTCGACGGTCATCCGGTCGACCGTCACCAGGGAGAACTCGGCGGCGACGAAAACGCCGCAGACCCCGACCAGCACAACGCTGATCAGGATGAGGAGCCACTCGATCACTGTCGCCTGCCCAGGTCGGCCCGGTCCAGGGCAGGCGTCGGACTATGACTGGGTATATCGGGACTAGGCATGGCCCTCTCGGAGGTAGGCGTGACAGAACCCGCCGCGGGCGGGAAGGCGGCCCACCGGCGGTGCCCGAGTGCTCCCGCGGGGCGCCTGCACGTACACATCACCAGGATGCCCGCGTCCGGCCGCCTTGGACAGCCGTCCGAACAGGTCGGAGCAGCCCGCGCGCCGTACGTGCCCCCACGCTCCCCCAGCCCGCGACGCCTCGGCCACGATGACGGCCGGCCCGCGGAGCGGGGCCCGGAAGCGCGCGGAAAACACGGTTCACCAACACGCTCCAGGGGGAGCCCCTGGCCGGCCCCGCCCTGTTCGGCCCCGCGCTATTCGATCTCGAAGAGGCCCTGCCGGACGGCGTACATGACAGCCTCCATCCGCGAGTGCAGCTGCAGTTTGTCCAGGATGTTGCGGACGTGGTTCTTGACCGTGTTCTCGCTGATGAACAGCTTCCGGGCGATCTCCCGGTTGGCCCGCCCCTCCGCGACCAGCTTGAGGACCTCCAGTTCACGGGCGGTGAGGTGGGGTGCGGGCACCCGGCTGGGCCGGTCCTCGGAACCACGGGCGAGCGCGGCGAACTCGACCATGAGCTTGGACGCCATCGACGGGCTGATCAGGCTCAGCCCGTTGTGCACCGCGCGGACCGCGCTGGCCACCTCGTGCGGGGGGATGGACTTCAGGAGGTAACCGACCGCCCCCGCCTTGATCGCCTCGAAAAGATCGGTTTCGTCGTCGCTGACCGTCAACATAACGATCTTCGCGGTCGGCACCTCACGCTTGATCGCGCTCGCCGCGTCGATGCCGTCGCGGTAGGGCATCCGGACGTCCATCAGGACGATGTCCGGCGTGGTTCCCGTGGCTATCGTGACGGCCTGTCGGCCGTCGCCGGCGCGACCGACGACGGTGATGTCCTCTTCAAGATCAAGAACGGTTTCCAGACCCTGGAGGAACAGCTCATGGTCGTCGACCACGAGCACCCGGATGGGCTCGGACTGAGGTGCCACAGGTGGCAGAACACCAATCATCATCACAGATCGGAGCTATCTGGCACGGATGGTCCAACAACGGGCTGCCGGGCGGACGAGCTGCGATCGACGCATGTGCCCACTCTATGTGATGGGGTACTTACACAGAGCCGTGTCTCCACACCGGCACCGATCGAGTCATGCACGGATACCGCTTCCGACATATCGGAATGATACGCGCCGCCTTCCTGCTACGGCGCTTGCTATGACGCTGACGACACACCGTCACCATACCCGCGAAGAGGGCGAATCATCAACCCCGAACTGGGCATATGACACATCCCCCAACGGGCCCGCGACCATGGCCAACAGGCCCACGAGAGTGAGCTCGGCACCGAGCCCGCCGTCGCAACAACTACTCTGTGTAATATTTTGGACGCCCAGATGACGATACTCGCCGCCGTTGCCCGAACGCCCGGCATGCCACCCGCCGCTCGCGGCCGAGCCCCGGCCGCTCGCACTTCGCGGTGTGGCGCCGGTAGCGCTCAGGGCCGATCACGGGCAGCCTGTGGTCATGGTCACACCTTCCCGCAACACGTTCCATCGTCACGTCAAGCCTGGTAACAGCTGGTCCGAGGCGTACGCCCGATGCCACGAGGCCGCGCCCGAGGCCTTCGGCCCGGACCGGCTGCGCAACCTGTGGGGCGGCCAGTGGCGCCGCACCGGAGAGCCGCTGCGCAGCGTCACCCCGGTTGACGGCTCGCCCATCGCCGGCCCGCCGATGATCGAACCGGACGAGGCGCGCGAGGCGATCCGCGCCACCCTCGACGACCACAAACACTGGCGGGACGTACCGCTCCCCGAGCGCAGGGCGCGGGTCACCGCCGCGGTGGACGCCATGGACGATCACCGCGACCTGCTCGCGCTGCTGCTGGTCTGGGAGATCGGCAAGCCGTGGCGGCTGGCGCGCACCGACGTCGACCGCGCGCTCGACGGCGTCCGCTGGTACCTCGAGGAGATCGACCGGATGATCGATGGGCGCGGCCCGCTGCCCGGCCCGGTCAGCAACATCGCGAGCTGGAACTACCCGATGAGCGTGCTCATGCACGCCATGCTCGTGCAGGTGCTCGCCGGCAACGCCGCGATCGCCAAGACCCCGACCGACGGCGGGGCGGCCTGCCTGACCCTCGCCTGCGCGCTGGCGCACCGCGCCGGGCTCCCGGTGGCGCTGGTGTCCGGGTCCGGCTCCCGGCTGTCGAGCGCGCTGGTGCGGGCACCGGAGATCGGCTGCCTGGCGTTCGTCGGCGGGCGTTCCGCCGGCGGGCAGGTCGCCGCGGCACTCGTCGACACCGGCAAACGGCACTTCCTGGAGCAGGAGGGCCTCAACACCTGGGGCATCTGGGAGTTCTCCCAGTGGGACCTGCTGGCCAGCCACCTGAAAAAGGGCTTCGAGTACGGCAAGCAACGCTGCACCGCGTACCCCCGCTACGTCGTCCAGCGCCAGCTCTTCGACCAGTTCCTCGCGGCCTACCTGCCCGTGGTCACATCGGTGCGCTTCGGGCATCCGCTGGCCGTCGCGCACGATGACGACCCGCTGCCCGAACTCGACTACGGGCCCGTCATCAACGCGGGGAAGTCCGCCGAGCTCGCCAGGAAGATCGACGAGGCGATCAGCAAGGGCGGTGTGCCGCTGTACCGGGGGGCGATCGCCGACGGCGCTTTCGTGCCCGGGCAGGACACCTCGGCCTACGTGCCGCCGGTGGCGATCCTCGCTCCCCCGCCGTCGTGCGCGCTGCACCATGCCGAGCCGTTCGGCCCGGTGGACACGATCGTGGTGGTCGACTCCGAGGCCGAGCTCCTCGCCGCGATGAACGCCTCCAACGGTGCGCTGGTCGCCTCGCTCGCCTGCGACGACGAGACGCTCGCCCAGCGGCTCAGCGGCGAGATCCGGGCGTTCAAGATCGGCATCAACAAGCCGCGGTCCCGGGGCGACCGGGACGAGCCGTTCGGCGGCCGCGGCGCGTCCTGGAAGGGGGCCTTCGTCGGCGGCGACCACCTCGTGCACGCCGTCACCGTGGGCAGCGACCCCGGGGAGCGGCTGTACGGCAACTTCCCCGGCTACTCGCTGTACCCGGAGACATAGCCTGCGGTGTAAGGGGTTCACCGGTCATCCCCCGACGCTGGGCCGTTTCTGGGCCGTTCCAGCGCCGGGCAGGGCACCGAGCACCGCGTCGACGGCCTTCCGGGTGTCCTCCTCGGAGTCTGGCCACAGGTGACCGTACGTATCCAACGTCTCCGTCGCGCTCTTGTGGCCGAGCCGGGCCTGAACCACCTTCACGTTCGCCCCGGACGCGATCAACAGCGAGGCGTAGAAGTGGCGAAGCTCGTGGAAGTCGGCGCCGCCGGCAAGCCGGTCGGCGGCCGCCTCGTACTGCCCGGCCAGGTCGTCATGCCCGGCTGTCTTCTCCTTGACCGCCCGCGCCCGTAACGCCACCTCGGCCCGCTTCACGATCTTCGTCCACATCGCGTTGAACACGCCTGCGCGGACGACGCCGCCCCGCCGCTCACCCACCCACAGCAGGCGCACCGCAACCCGCCGCGGCTTCGCCCCCTTCACCCGCTCCGTGTACTCGTCGACCTCGACGAGCTCGGGCGGGTAAGCCTTCACGTGCGCGGCCAAGGCGTTGATGACGGTGTCCCCGTATGGGATGAGCCGGTCCGACGACGGCGTCTTGGTCGGACGCAGGTGCGGCTGACCCTTGCCTGCCGGGCTCTGGGCCTGCCGGTCGACCCGGCCGCGCCGGTGCAGCCACTCAACCCGGTCCAGAGTCAGCCCCAGCACCTCCCCCTCCCGCTGGCCGGACCCGGCCCCGAGGACGACCGCGGCCCGCCAGTAGTCCGGCGCCGCGTCGATCAGCGCCTCGACGGCCAGCACCGGCAGTGGTGTAACCCGCGTCTTGGTCACGACCGGCAGGTTGATGTTCCGGCAGGGGTTACGGGGGATCAGATCGTCCTCGTGCGCTGCGGAGAAAATCCCACTGAGCTTGGTGTAGATCTGATGGACCGTGCCCGGCGCGTGGGTCTCGGTAAGACCGGTGACCCACGCCTGGATCGCGCTTCGCCGGACACGGCCGAGCTGAGCGTCGCCGAAGGCCGGAAGAATGTGAACCCGCAGGATCGTCTCCGTCCGGGCCGCCGTGTTCGGCGCGTGCTGCACCTGCGCAGGTAGCCACGTGTCCCTGACGTAGCCGCGGACAAGCGTCCGCCCCTTGACGGGATCGACGTAGGTACCGCGAAGCTTGTCCGCCTCAACGCTATTGAGACAGTTCTCAGCATCGACCTTGCGCGCGAACGTAGGGTACTTACTCTGGCCCATGTCGTCGACGTATTCGACCTGCCAGCGGTCACCCTTGCCGTATCGCGCGGACTTCACCCGCTCGCCGTCAGGGCCTTTCTTCGCATTGAACCAACGGTCCTTGATCCGGGCCACTATGACCGCCTTTGGCCTTCAGAATTTCGCCGAGCCTTTCTCACGCGCATCTCTAATCTCCCCCGTCGTTATTCGCGAGTAAGGTCACCGGAAATATAGCGTCCCGTGGCGCCTTGCCCCGTGGGGCGTACTGGCGGTCGCCCTGTAGGGGCTGCCGGTCGTAGCAGCCGATCCGGCGATCCGAGAGGCCGAGCACTGTACGCTACTCCGGAGTAGCAGCACGAGTTCTCGCAGGCCAGAGAGTCTGTGTCCGAACCCGTGTCCGAGGACCGCCACTGGCCGATTCAAAGTGATCCGCGTCACAGCTTTCAGCTACGCTCCGTAGTAAACGCTGGGAGCGTGGATGGAACACGCCGTCTTGTACACCCGCCGAGTCCCCCGACTTGGCCGGACCTGGCCGGAGTCAGCCGGTGTCTGTAGCCACCCAGACCTCACGAGACTCACGAACCCAACCGCATTCTTGATGTGCTAGTGAAGGCTACGGTCGGTGTAAGAACGCGGCAGAACATAGGTCTGCTGCGGGAATCTGAAACACCGCTAGGTCCGACTTGCCCTGCGGAGCGAGTAGCGTCATCGGTGTCGCCGGGACCTCGCAGAGGCTCGCGACACCCACCAACATTTCTTCCCCGTTGAGCATGCGGAGAACCAGTGACCCGCACCGCTGTTACCAGCACCCGCCGCCTCGCCAAAAGCATTGCCCTCGCCCCGCCCGGGCCGCTACGCACCGCCGCCGAAACCGCCGAGCAGCTCCGGACTACGGTTTCCGCCCTCTATAACATGCGGCATCGAGGGCAAGGCCCTCGGGCAATAAAGCAGGGCCGACGGCTGCTTTACGCCCAGTCGGACATCGACGCCTACATCGCACGGCTGTACGCGGAGCAGGGATGACCTACCCGATCAGCAAAACAAGCACAAATGACGAGAGCCAGCGCCCCAACGCCGGCTCCGCCCTCTACCCGTCGACCTCCACGGAAGGTCACCTGTGATGGTATCCACCCTTGGCGCCGGGACCGAGCAGTCCCTGCCTCAGAGCCCCCGCCCGGCCGTCGCCGGAGCTCGGCGACGGCTCCGGCGTATGGCCGGCGGCCGTCCGCTCCGGACCCGCGCGGACGAACGGGCGCACGAGGCCCGACGGCGCGCAGCCGAGATCGCCCGCGCCGGGCAGACAATCAGATGACCAGCGAGACGGGGCGCTCGGCGCTGGCTCTGGCCGCCCGCGGGATGGCGGTGTTCCCGGTTCGGCCGGGGTCGAAGTCGCCACTTGTTCGATGGAGCACCGAGGCCACGCTCGACCCGCAGACGATCACCGGCTGGTACGCCCGGTGGCCGGCCGCATCGGTCGCTATCTCCTGCGGCCCGTCCGCTCTGGTCGTCATCGACATCGACGGCCCGGTCGGGGCGGAGTCGTGGGCCGCGCTGACGGCCGAGCACGGCGAGGTGACCACCTGCGCCGTGACGACGGGCCGAGACGGCGGAGGCCGCCACCTGTGGTTCCGGGCCGGGCCGGCCCCCGGGGTCCGCAACAGCGCCGGGCTGCTCGGCCCCGGGATCGACGTCCGCGGCACGGGCGGGATGGTCCTCGCTCCGCCGTCGCTGCACCGCTCCGGCCGGCGCTACGCGTGGGCGGCACGGGCTCCGCTCGCCCTGCTGCCGGACTGGCTGCGCGAGGCCGCTACCCCCACACCGCCCGCACGCCGGCCATCCCGTGCGCTGCCTCCGGTGCCTGCGGATCGTCTGCTGGTCGGCCTGGTCCGGGTCGTGTCGGACGCCCCGGAGGGGACCCGTAACGACCGCCTCTACTGGGCGGGTACCCGTGCGGCCGAGCACGCCGCCGCCGGCCGCCTCGACCACACGACCGCCGTTGACGCCCTGCTGCGGGCAGCGGAGGCGGCCGGGCTGCCCCCGGGCGAGGCCGCACGCACCGTCCGCTCCGCCCTCGACGGCCGGGCGGTGACCGCTTGACGACCCGCGGAACCGCCGAACAGATCGTGCGGGCCGCCCAGAAGGCAAGCGAGCCGATCGCGCGCGACCAGCCCCCCGCCCGGGTTGGAACACTCGGAACGCTCGGAACACAGCCTGAGAGCGAGGCTGGACCGGATCTGCTCGCTGGCGTCCACAACGGCGACTGGCTCAACAGCCAGACCTTCCCGGACCTGAAGTACGCGGTGCCCGATGTGGTGCCCGAAGGCTTCACGTTGATCGTCGGACCGCCCAAGGCCGGCAAGTCATGGCTGACGTTGGGCCTGTTGCTAGCGGTTGCCCAAGGTGGACGCGCCCTCGGCGCGATCGAGATACCGACGTCGGGCCGTGTCCTGTACCTCGCGCTGGAGGACGGCGACCGCCGGATGCAGGCCCGGTGCCGCCGGCTACTCGGCGGCGAAGTCCTGATCCCAGTGCTGTTCCACTACATCACAAAGATCATTCCAGGCAGGGTCATCGAAACAATCGAAGCGTTCTTGAGGCTGCATCCGGACACCGCATTTGTGGTGATCGACACGTTGGGGAAAGTGATGCCGCCCGCGATGGTCGGTGAATCGAGCTACCAGCGTGACTACCGGATCGGCTCGGCGTTGAAGGGCATCACGGACGGGCATCCCGGTCTCGCGCTCGCAGTCCTCCACCACGACCGCAAGGCGATGAGCGACGACTTCGTGGACTCGGTATCCGGCACGCACGGTCTCGCCGGTGCAGCGGACACGATCGTTGTCCTGGGCCGGAAACGCCAGTCCAGCGAAGGTGTCCTCAAGGTCACCGGACGCGACATCGAAGAGAACGAATACGCGCTGATCACCGATGCCGGCACGTGGACGTTGGACGGTCAGACGCTTACCGAGGCCGCGGAGCGTGTGCAGCAGCGCGCCGAACAGCAGGATCTCAGCGACCAGACCAATCAGATCTTGGAGTTCGTCCGCAAGCACCCCGACAGTGCCGCGACCGGCCTCGGAGTACAGACCTCGGAGATCGTGACGGCCTTCGGCGAGGTCCGGGTGTACCTGACCCGCTTGGTCAAGTCCGGGAAGTTGGCGAAGGCGTCGCGCGGTCGCTACCGCGTTCCAAGTGTTCCAAGTGTTCCGAGCGGCGGGCGGTCTGCATCCAGCCTCGCCGCCCCGCTGCCCGAAGAGCCACCGGACGACCCGTGGCCCGCCCACGAGGACGACGCAGCATGACCCCCGGCCTCGACCCGGCCGCGCTCGCCGCAGCGTCCGAGGCCCGGGTCGCAGCCCAGATCACCGCCGCCCGACGGCACCACGCAGCCCGCCGCGCTGCCGAGCTGGAGAAGCGCAGCGCCCGGACCGCCGGCCTCGCCGCACGCCACGCACGCAAGATCAGCCGACTTGGAGGCAACCCGACCATGCCCGTCCCGACCATCACCCCGCCGGCGGCCGACCCGCCGACCGCCCGCACCCTGATCGACACCGGGGCGTGCGCCGCCGGCTGCATGCTGGCCGTCTCCCCTCCCCGCACCTGCCGGTGCGGATGCTCCGGCCAGCATCACGGCGCACTCGGCAGCATCCCCGTCCCCGCCGTCGACCAGACCGCGACCGCCGCATGAGCGCCCCGCGAACCGCCCGGCCATGGGCCGGCAGGCCCCGTCCCGACGGCGACACCGGCACCGAGGCCCGGGCGCCATGGTCCGGCCTGCGCTCCCCGTCCGCCTGGTGCTGCCCGAACTGCGACACCGCAGCAGCCCCAGACCCGACCCAGTCCGGGGTCCTCGTCGCCCGGCACCGGGAGACCTGCCCGAACCGGCGTCCCGACGCCCCGTCCCGCAGCCGACCCTTCAACCTGCCGGAGGCCCGATGACCCTTCAACCGCCCCGTTGCACCGCGACCTGCTCCGGCCGGCGCCGCCCCGACAGGGCCGGCCAGCCCTGCAAGAATCCGGCGGTCCGCGGCGCGACCGTCTGCGCAAAGCACGGTGGCGCCGCGCGGCAGGTGAAAGCCAAGGCGGCCGTCCGCCAGGCAGACGCCGAGATCCGCGCTCTGCTCGACGGATACACCCCCGAGCCGGTCGACGACCCCCTTACCGCCTTGAAGGAGATTGCGGGGAGGATTCTCGCCTGGTCCAAGATTGCAGAACAGCGCGTCGCCGAGCTGGACAGCCTCGAAACATTCTCCGAGGCGACGGGTGAGCAGGTCAGGGCCGCGGTGGTGGTGTTTGAGCGGGCGCTCGACGCCGCGCGGAAAGTCCTCGTCGATATGGCCCGGCTCAAAATCGACGAAAGAATCGTTGCTATAAACGAACGAACCGCATCCTCATTTGTGGAAGTCTTCCGGGCGGTAATGACCCATCCTGATCTCGCCTTTACGGACGATCAGCGCCGGGCACTGCCGGGTGTCGTCCGCGACATCCTTCGGGCGCAGCGGGAGATAGCGCGATGAGCGACTGGTCCAGCCTCGACGATCGAACGATCGCGGAGATCGAGGCCACGGTCAGGGACGTCATACATGATCCTCTGCTCCGTCTCAGTCCGCAGCAGCAGGCCGCCGCCGACCGGGTGATCCGCCGTCACCTCGACGCCCTCGCTGAAGGCTCGCCTGTCCCGGACGATCAGGACGGGCGATGACTGGCACCCCGGACGTCAGCAGCCTCCAGCGGGCGGTCGGCCTGGTCGCCGCCGCGCAGAGCGGCGACCAGGAGCTGGTTACCCTCGCCGTCGCCGTGGCGCTGCTGGCCCGGCTCGCAGGCGAGGACCAGGTCGCGGAGCTCGCCCGCGCAGCGGTGGCCGCCGGGCCGGCGGCCGGGAATGGCGACGGGCTCGCCGCGCTGGTGCGGGCCAATCCCGAGGCCGCCGCGGTGGCATTGCGGGGCGTCGCGGCGGGGGCAGTCGACGTCACGCTCGGTCTGGTCGCGGTCGCCTGCGCCTTGGGTGGCCCGGACCGGCCCGACCTTGCGGAGATCGGTCTCCGAGCTGCACGCGAGCCGGAGGCGGGATGAGGTCTTCGGCGGGGCCGTGCGCCGTGCCGACGCCGCGGGAGGCTGCTCGCCTCCTCGTCGTCGCCCGCATCGGCCTGCGCCGTCTCCGCGTCCGTGATGGGGCCGCTCCCGCCGGGACGGAGGCCGTGCTCGACCGGCTCGCCGACGCGGTACCGCTCATCGACGGGCCGGCTGCGGCCTGCCTGGTCGGGCTGCTGCGCGCGGGGCTGGGCGAGCTGGACAGGGGGTCGCCGCTCGACGTGGCGGTCCGCGGTGACCTGGCCGTGCTCGCCGATGTTGCGGAGCATCACCGGCTGCGGCGGGATGCCGCCCTTGGCCGTTTCGCGCCCGGGTCGCGCGACTCGTTCGCCGCCGACGATCTCCAGCCGGGATCGTGGGTATCGACGACACGAGCCGCACACATGTTCGAGTTGGACCCGTCCTACCTGCGGAGACTCGCGGCCCAAGGCGCGCTGGACGCGCGGCGAACGAGTAAAGGTCGGTGGCAGATCCGGGCAGAGAGCTTGATCACGATGGCCGCTCAGCGTCGTTGGACATATCCCGACGCCGCATAGGAGATCCGATGGGCAGCAGAGCTGCCGGACCCGCCCCGACACCGGCGGAACTCGCCGACGCCATCAACATTCTCGGCGACCTGTCCGCGCTTGATGGCCGCGTCGACCGCGACCAGGTCGCCGCCAGAGCTGCGGTGACGGTCGCAGTCTCGCCGATGGCCCGCAGCCCGCTCGTCAAAAACCTCGCCGGGGAGGCTGGCGGCCTGCTCGCCAAGGCCGCCGAGTTCGCCGGTATGCCGCCCGCTGACCGGGCAGCCCGCCGCCGCGTCTTGCAGGCCGTGTTTGACGGGTCGCAGGGCCCGGACCGGGTGACTTTTGCCGGCCTGCTGCGCGAGTTCGACGACCTGGCCGCCGCGCTGCCGAAGGTGGCGGTAGCCGTGCCGCCGCCGGCCGCCCCCGCGAACGACGCGCTCTTCAAGGCCGCCGACCGTGTCGCGGACGGTTTCCGCCGCCGGCTCGATGCCGCCGCAGCCCGGCCGGCGCCCACCCACGCCCGTACCAGCCCGAGGACAGGACGATGACCAGCCGCAAGACCCCCGCGTCGACTCTCGCTACCGCCGCCGCCGCAGCCGAAGCGGCCGAAGCAGCCGCCGACGCAGCAGCCGACGATCTGCACCAGACGCGGTTGGCTGCGCTCGAGGCCGCCCGCCAGGTCGCCGCGACGCGGCAGGCCGAAGCCGACCAGGCCGCCGCCGAGCTGCGCCAGCGCGAGGCCGACTGGGCGGGCACGCTCGCCGAGCAGGCCGCCGCCGAGGATGCCGCCCGCCGGGCCGCCGAACAGGCACGGCTCGTCGCCGTCCGGGACGAGCTCGCCGCCGAGCGGCAGGCCCTCGATGACGAACTCCCCGAGCTGCTGCACCGCACGATGGAGATCATCCATACCTGGGCGCGGTGGGAAACCCGCCGTACCGACCTGCGCGGCCGGCCGGCTGCCCTCGCGAAGACGGCGGCACAGGTCCTCGGCGATGCCTCCGCTGCGGCCCTGGCTCCGTACGGAGTCGAAACCGACGGGCTCCCTCGGCTGCTCGCCAACCAGGGTGTGCCCTTCGTCGCGCACGAGGTGATCGTCAAGATGCTGCTTGCCGCGCGGGCCACCGAGCCTCCGGACGCGGAGCCGCCGGCTGCGGTGGCTGCCTGACCGGGCATGCTCGTCCACGTGACGCAGGCAGGGGCCGACCCGATATCGGATGTCGGTCCCTGTCTGCTGTGTGGCGGTCCGGGTGTGCTGGTGGCTGAGTATCCGGCCCCTTCCTGGCTGTGTGCGGTGTGTGCCCGTCTGGTCGCGGATCATCTTCGTCGGATCGGGTCGATCCCCTCGGTGTGATCCCGTTGTGTTACGTCTATTAAAATGGATGTGACAGTGCAGGTCAGACGGGGTGGGAGCGCAATGAAGCTGATCGGTTACATACGGGTATCGACCGATAGGCAGGTCGACGGCTACGGACTCGACGTCCAGGAGAAGGCCCTCCGCGCATGGGCGCGCACCACAGGCCACCGCATCGACACGATCCACCGCGACGAAGGCGTGTCCGGGAAACTCGACGACCGACCCGCCCTCGGCGAAGCCCTCCAAGCCCTCCGTGGACGCCAGGCCGCCGGCATCGTCGTCCCGAAACTCGACCGGCTCGCCCGCGACCTCGTCGTCCAAGAACAGCTGATCGCCGAAATCTGGCGGATGGGCGCGGACGTCTTCAGCACCGCGCAGGGCGAAGCCGGCTACCTCAAGGACGACCCGGATGATCCGTCCCGGAAACTGATCCGGCAGGTCCTCGGCGCCGTCAACGAGTACGAACGGGCGATGATCGCGCTGCGTCTCCGCTCCGGCCGCACGCTCAAAGCGTCCCGCGGGGGCTACGCCTACGGGTCCCCCGCGTACGGGCAGCGGGCACGCGGCCGGGAACTCGTCCCGGACGAACGCGAACAGGCCGCCCTCGCCCGCATGACCGAACTGGCCGCCGCGGGCGCGTCTCTGCGGGTCATAGCGGACACCCTGACCGTCGAAGGCCACCAGCCCAAGCGGGGCGGGCGCTGGCATCCGCAGACGGTCAGCCGGGCACTCGGACGGGCACGGCAGACGCTCTGACCGCTGGAGGGCAGCCCGGACGGCGTATCCACTGCATGCCCGGAAAGCACGATGCCCCGCCGGTCTCCCGGTCGGGGCATCGTCGTGTTGCCGTCCAGCTTGCCGACGTCGGCCCGCGCGAGCTGGACGCGGCCACCGGCCGAGCGGAGCCGTCAGGGGCCGGACGCGGTGAACGCTGGCTGGTCGGGCTGGCCCTGAAAGACCAGCATCACCGTGTCGCCGAGCGAGTGTGCCTCGCTGAGCCGGACGTCTCCCGGCAGGTAAATCGACAGCGCCGTGGTCACTTCGGCCGCGGTCATGGCCACGTCCATGATGACCGTGACCCGGCCCGTGATCCGGGAGTAGTGCGCGGTTGCCCCGCTCGTCGGCAGCCTCCGGCCGGACCAGCCGTCCGCGACGGCGGGCACCCGGCCCGCGTCGTCGTCGAGCTGGCGGTCGTCACGTGGCGTCGTGGATGATCGGTCCATCGGTCGTACCTCCGTACAGGTCGGCCACGAGCCCCGCCGGTTGTCGGACCGGTGGGGCTCACTCGTTCCGCGCGTCCGGGACGGCGCGCGAGTGTCCGGTCACGGTAGCGAGCTTGCGGATTCGAAGAAAGAGCGCGGACCACGGATCCGGATCCGCATCCAGCATCCGGGCCCATGGCCAGCAGCAACGAGCCGGAGTCGCGGCCTGCGACCCCGGACGACCTGATCGGCTTCGGCGAGCTACGCGAATTGCTGGGCGTCGCCCGGTCGCGAGCGCACACGATCACCCGTGACCGTGACTTCCCCGCGCCCTGGTACACCGGCGAGAAAGAACGCCTCTGGCTACGCCGGGACGTCGAAGCTTGGCTTGACCGGCATCGGCCCGGGTGGCGCGGCGACGCCTGACCGTTTCGCATATTGGTCAACAATGCGCGCCATATGTTGGTCAACAATCCTGCTGCTACCTGTCCTGACCAGTCCGGTTACCGTTCGCATGAATACGGCGACGCGGGGAGGGTGGGCTATGGACGGATGGCCTTGCATGACGGACGCTGAATTCCTGCGGACAGTGACCGGCAGGGGTGCAGCGTGGACGTTGACCGGCGTGACCTCTTGCTCGCCGGCGCGGCCGGCCTGGCGCTCACCGGTCCCGGGTCGGGTGGCGAGGTGAGCGCCTTCCTCGACGAGATGCGCGCCCACGCCTACCGGCTCGTGCGCGCCTACCCGCGCCGCGACGTCCGCCAGAGCGCCGACGTGGCCCGTATGCACCTGCGGGCACTGACGAGCATGGGCCGGGTACCGATGTCCGCGAACGCCGAACGCGGCCTGTTCGAGGCGCAGGCCATGTACGGCGCGGCCTACGGCCTGGCCCTCGCGGACCTGGGCGCCTACGACCAGGCCGGCCGAGTACTCGACACCGCGGCCGGCCGCGCCGCCGCGATCGACAGTCCGGTCCTGCTGGCGCACATCGCCGGCACCCGGGCGCTGGTCGCGCTCTACGGCAACCGGCCCGATGACGCGCTGACCGCGATCGGCCCCGGCCTGGCCCATGGGGACGGCCCGGCCGGGTCGCGGCTGCACGGGATCGCCGGCCGCGCCTACGCCCGCCTCGGTGACGCGGCCAAGGCCGACACCGCGCTGACGGCCGCCCGCCGGAGCGTGGACCGGCACGCCGTGTCGCTCGTCGACGCACAGCCGTTCCGCGGCCTGTCCCCGGCGGAGCTGGCCAGCTACGCCGTCGACGCCTACGCCCGTCTCGGAGACGCGCGGACCGCCGGCACGGTCGCGGACGAGTGGCTACCGCGGGCCGACCGGGCCGGTAACGAGGCGCTGTCGGTGTGCCTGCGGGCCGCCTACGGGATGGCGCTGGCCGACAGCGACCCGGCCACCGGCGCGCACCTGGTCGGTGAGGCGATCGCGCGCGCGTCCGCGGTCGGGACTCCAGCCACTGGAGTGATCGAACGGGCAACCGCGTTCGTAGGCCGCGCCCCGGCCGGGCATGCCGCCGTCCGCGACGTCGCCGAGATGATCCGGACGCTGTCCGTCTGACCAGCTCACGTAGGGTCCGACCCGGGCGCGAGTGAAGGCGGGGGAGTGACCCTTGGTGAACTTCAACTTTGCTGACGTCCGTGCGAGCCGGGCGCGGGTGGGAGCCTCGAAGGTGTCACGAGGTGAGTACTACTCACGTCATCGACTCGTGTGACCCGGGCGGCCTGTGCGCAGATGGAGATGGCCGATCTTCGAGCCTCCTCGAAGACCGCTCTCCGGTCCGACCCGGGCGGACGGGGAGCTGACGCCTGGTGAACGTCGACAGTAGCGACGCTCACGTCCGGCCCGAGCGGGCGGGGAGCCGGAGATGGCCGGACTCGGATTCCGGTCATCGACCGAGTCCGGCCCGAGCGGGCGGGGAGCCGGACGTCAGCAAAGTTGAAGTTCACCAAGGGTCACGGTCCCGAGCGGGGCGGGGAGCCGGGCTTATGGGCGCCCATAAGATCACGAACCCGCATGTTGTAGCGCGGCGGCCACCTTCCGTGGACAGGTCTCAGGCACCGGTCCAAGATGCCCGGGGCTCCGGCCCGGGCGCGCGGGGAGCTGACTTCATGGTCACCTTCGGGGCGTCCCTAAAGTGACTCCGGCCCGGGCGCGGGGGGAGCTGACCCTCGGTGAACGTCAGCTTTGTCGACGTTCACGTGCGCCCGGTCGCGGATGGGAGCGATCACTTTACCGGCGCCGGTAAAGTGATCAAGGCTGCGCATCCTCTACGGATCGCTGTGTAGCCGATTGATACCATTTTCCCGGCGCCGGGAAGATCGCGTTGCGTACCCTCTACGGACCGCTGCGTACCCGAGGGTGAACACCGGCCGGCCGCCGTTCACGCCCACGGCCCCGGTCCCGAGGGGTTCTCGAGACCGGGGCCGTGGGCGTTGTCGGTGCGGGGTCAATCGCGGCCCGCGCGTCGCTCCGCGATGTGGGTCAGCCACTCCTCATCTGTCCAGCCGGTGCCGCGTTCGACTACTCGACCGTCTGTGTCTCGGTAGCCGGGAGGCAGGTGCCGATCCTTCGCGGCCCACGTCTCGGAGATGCTGCGGTTCCACCTGGTTCGAGCAGCCGCGGCACGGCGACTCTCGGCCTTTCCGCCAATCCTGATCTTCACGTCTTCTCCTTCGGTCTCGAACGGGTCTCTGTGGCCGTCCTGGGCAGGTGGGCTACACCCCCGCTACCGCTGCTACCGCGCAGGTCAGCGGGGTCTACCGGGGCCGCTACGCCGGTAGCGGGGGGTGTCTACATGTGGGCTGCCGGCCGGCCGGTCAGCCGCCGGCCGGGGCGGGCGGGGAGGTAGCGTCGGCCCCCTCTACCGGCCGGGCCGCGAGCACGTCCGGCGGGATCGCGCCCTCGATGTCGCGCAGCAGATACCCGGCACGGTTCTCCCCGTCGATCTTGACTTGCTTGGTGGTGCGGCGGACCCCGGCACGGTCCAGCTCGGCCGCGAGCATGGCCGGATCGAAATCCCCGTAGCCGTCCTCGTCGAGGTTCACCAGCGCGGACAGCAGGTCTTCCGTCCAGATCCGCGACCGGGACCCGAACGCCTCCATCACATCCCCGATGATCTGCGGGATGGTGTAGCCGACGTCCCCGGCCGCGGACGGGATGTCACCGGCCGCCTGACCGGTCAGGGTGCCGGCAGCCACCCGCAACACCCGCCCCCGGGAACACACCACGTCGAACGCCGGATTGTCGAGATAATCGCATTTCACGGTCACGTGGTTCGCCGGGCCGGTCACCAGCACCCCGACGCCTTTGTGTTCCTCGGACAAGGTGGAAGCGTCCGCACCCATCGCGGCCTTACCGTCTCCCAAGACCATGTCCGAGCTGGTTTTGTCGGTGACCTGCGTGGAATACCGCCGCGACACGATCTCCCGGAGCTTCGTGGGAACGCTTTTGGCGTCCGGCCGCTGCGACGCATAGATCGGGATGAATCCGGCCGCCGGGCCGCGGCGTGCGATACGGGCCAGCTTCCCGATGATCCGACGCCGGTCCTTCTCCTCGTCGATCGCCTCGAAGTACTCTTGCAACTCGTCGATCACGACCAGGACCAGCGGCATCATGTACCGCCGCATGATGTCCGGAGTGAGCTTGCCTTCCGGGCACATGCTCGTCGGTAGGGTCGCGAACAGCGCGAACCGCCGCGACATCTCGGCGATCAGCTCGTCGAGCATGACTTCCAACGCGGCGAGATCTTCGTCGTCCGCGCCGCGGATATACCGGTGGGCGACCTTCGCGGCCGGCCGGAAATCAGCACCGCCTTTCCCATCGGCGAGGTACAGCCGCACCCACGGGTCGAGTACCCCGGCGGATACCAGCAGCCGCATGGAAAAGGTCTTGCCGCGGCGCGGCAGGCCACCGAAAAACGCCGACTCCCACAGCATGCCCAGCGTGATCCGGTTGCCGCGGGCATCCCGGCCGAACGGTACCGCCGTCCAAAAATCGAAGGTGTCCGCGTCGACCAGCGGTGACACCGTGGACGGGCCTAGATACGGGTCATCGTCGGCGATCCACAGTGACAGCCGCCGGCCGTGCCCGCCTTGATGGGCCCGTACCCGGCTCATGATGAGCTGGATCTCGTCGACGCCGAGTTCGGCCGCGAGGACATCGGCTTTCGCGATGGCGTGCGCGGCGGTTTTCCCGCCGCCCAACGGCAGGTCCGCGACCACAGCCCAGCCGGTACCGTCTCGGAGTACCGGCGAGCACAGCACCAGCCCCGCGGCCGGTTTCAGGAGCCCGGCCGCGCGGAACGCGCCGTTGAGATGTTCCGGGGCCAGCCCGACCCGGATGTCCCGGTCGGCGCCGTACCCGGCCGGCGCACCCGGCGTTCGCCTGCGCCGTCCGGCGACCGCCGCCGTGCCGGCCGCGGCGAGACCGGAGACGACCGGCACCCACTCACCGACGGCCAGCGCGGCGACGGTCTCCCCGATGCCGGTGGTCGCCAGGGTCGCGCCGGTGAGGTACCAGCGGATCCGGCGATGATCCCGGATCAGGAACACGTCCTTGCCGAGCTTGCCGGTGGCCGCGTCGCGGAGCTCGTCGGCGAGGTCTTCGGCACGGACCCAGCGCCACCAGACCCGGCCACCGCGCCACACCCCGCGCAGGATGGCCAGCGGGGAGCGGCGCAGGCTGCGCACGGCCGCCCGGGTGGCCATCCGGCCGCCGTGGTCGAGCCGGGCCCGCGCCACCGTGGTATCCGTCAGCCACACGGGCAGGCGTAGGGGGTCGTCGGCCAGTGGTCGGCGTGCCGGTACCGGCAGCGGGGCATCCGGCGAACTGGCCGGGGGGGCTGGTGTGGCCGGGCCGGTGGCTGGCTTGCTGTCCGGGTCGGGGATGGCCGGTAGCCACGGGCCCGGGACAACGTCCCCCACAGCGTCCGCCTTGTCGAGTCGTACCGGCGCGGTCATCGCGTCCACCCGGGCATCGGCGCGTCAGCAGGCAGGATCACCGTGGAGGCTGCCAGCGGAGCGATACCGGCCGCGGTCGACACGGCGATCTCGATCCGCTGGGCCGCGTCCACGACCGCCAGGACCAGCAGACCCGCGATCCTCAGGGCCAGGACAACGACGGCCAGGAGCACGAGCCCGACAGCCGCCCACCACGGCAAGGCGCGCAGGTCCGCGCGGATGCTGGTCATGATTCCTCCCGCCGTAGCGCTGACAGGTGGTTACGAACGGTCGACGGCGTGACACCGACCAGGGGTGCCCACTCCGCGGCCAAGGCGCGGTCGGATCGTGGGTCGTCGGCCGGGATCCGGCTGACCAGCGCGGCCACCCGGTGCCGGGTCGGCCCGGTGGCGTGGCCCGCTGGCTCGGTCTCCGGGCCGGGGTCGGCCACCGATGGCCCGGCCACCGGCACGGGATCGGCCGCGGGTGGCTCGGCCGGTGGCGTAGCCCGGGCCACAGGGGGTGCGGACTGGACCGGTAGGGGATCGGCTGTCGCCTTGACGGCTGGACCGGAGCCCACCGTCGGAGCGACGGATAGGGCCGCCACATGCCGGACGTGGCGCAGGGCCAGTTCCAGCGCGACCGCGAGCGCGACCGGCGCCCACAGGCCGATCAGACGGCCGGTCCACGTCGGCTCGGCGTGCGCCACGTTCGCGGCCACGGACGCGCCGATCCCGAGCGTGACCGCGAACCAGGCGGTGGCCCGGCCGCTGCGCCGGTTGGCACGGGCATCCGCGAGCAGCACCAGCGCGGCCACCGCCAGCAGGCCGTCCACGGACAACGGCAGGATCGTGGAGGACAGCCCGTCCTCACCGTGGCGGGCGGACAGGTCCCGCATGTGCCGGTAGCTGACGATCGCCGCGACTCCCGCGACGACGGCCAGGCCGGCGCCGATCAGACGGCTGATCCACTGATCGGCGCTGATCTTCGTACCCATCACCGGCCGCCCTTCTTCTTGGCCTTCCGGCGGCGGGCAAGCTCCGCCTTCTGCGCGGGGGTCAGCGTGGTCGACTCCCGGCCGGTGAGCCGGTCCCGCGTCGTCACCCCGTCCTTGGTCGTCGTCTTGTCGATCCGCTTCCTGCCGACCAGGTTTTTGATCTCCTTGACCGACGTGGGGATCGTGACCGACTTCGGGCTCTTCCGCGCACCGCGCTCGCCGGTGCCGGCCCGGGGGAAGCAGACCGGGCACGACGCGCCGTCCACCACCCCGAGCCCGGCGCACAGCCCACACGGCCGGCTCACCGGGTCACCGCCGCCGGCCCGCCGTCGCGGTCCTGGCCGTGCGCCGAGCAGGCGAACACCTGACACTCGCCCACGGCGCCAGCCGGCACGCTGGCGACACCGGGCACGGTCAGGTCGGCGCCGCAGACCAGGCACGCGAACCCGTCTAGAACGCCCGGGACGGTCGCGACGTCGTCGTCCAGCCCGTCAGCCTCGCCAGTGATGAGCTCGCCCCGCTGGTACGCGATGACCGCCCGGTCCACGGCGACCATCTGGCGTACAGCCCGGAGGACCTCGGCCATGCTGCCGCTGGTCAGTGCGGCGGTCAGCGCGTCCGTGGCGAGCATGAACGCGGTGGTACGGACCGTGTTCGGCCCGTACTGGGCAACCCGTCCGGACGCTTCGGTCAGGTCAGCGATCGTGGGCTCCACGAACGCCGGGTCGACCGGCGGGAAGTCGGGGAGGATCGGCGTGGTCACCGGGCACCCCCAGTTACCTTGGCGAGACCGAGGTCCTCGAAGATGGGCAGGCGGGTGATCATGTTCAGGGCCGTCCGGTACCCGGCCGCCTCCCACTCCCGAGCCTTTCGGGTGTCGACGCGTTCGGTCGGGTCTTCGGCGATCGTGACCAGCCAGCCGTGCAGGAGAGTGAGCTCGTCTCTGTCGTCGTTGAGGTAGTCGATGAGGGCTTGGCCTGCGAGTTCGGCGCCTCGCGCCATGTAGATCATGATCAGGCGGGGGATCGGGGGGATGTCGGGGTTGGCCGCGGCATCCTCGTAGGCGCGGATCGCCGCGGCGACGGCGAGGAAACCGGCGCTGTAGGTGTTGTCCGCTTCCAGATCGATCAGGTCGGGGTGGCTGGCGAACAGGTCGTCGGCGCTCATGCCGCCACCGCCAGGACGGCGGCGCGGGTGACCCGCAGCGAGGGAGCGCATGGCCGCATCGGAACGTCGCCGAGCCCGTGCCGGGCGTAGGTGGCGCGGATCGCGTCCAGGTCGGCGGTCTGCCGGCTGGACTCGACCCGGTCCACGGCCCACGAGCCGTACACGCCGGCGGGGAGCCGATCCAGCAGCTTCCGGGCCTTGCGCTTGCCACGGTCGGCGGTCCTGGCCTGCTCGGAAGCCGTCTCGTAGCTGGCCGCTGCCTCCTCGATGACCTCGACGGCGGGCATCTCGTCCGGGGTGTAGACGTCCGCGGGGTCGGCTACGGCGATCGGGTCCGGCTCGGCGGTCAGGACGGGAGCAGCCGCGGTGACCGAAGCCGGGGTGCGGCGGGCACGGAACAGTGCGGGGGCCGCGACGGCGGCAAGCGCCACAACCAGGCGGGCCGTGCTGCGGGTGAGAAGCTGCATGTGCGGGTCTCCTGTCTTGTCAGGTGGTCCGTAGGCCCTCGTCGGTGTTGCTGCACCGGCGGGGGCTGTCTTCGTTTCAGGCGGTAGATGTCGGGCGGCCGGCGCGGATCGCGTCGATGTCCGCCTTCCGGTAGCGGCGCCTCCCGCTCGGGAGTGCCACTGCCCGGATCGCGCCAGCCCGCGTCCAGCGGCTGAGGGTCGCCGCGCTGACTCGCAGCGCCTTGCGTGCCTCGGCCGGGGTCATCAGCTCGTCGTCCTCGCTGGCGCTGACCTGCGGGGTTGCATCCGGCATGTCGCCTCCCGTCCTCATGAGCGATTCGGTACGCTATGACAGTACCAAGCGATTATCGATCAAACAAGACGTTCGGATGGTGATGAGCGGTGCGGGAAGGACACAAGCTGCTTGCTCTCAGGGAAGATGCAACCCATGTCCGAACCCGCCGACCCCGTGCTCTGGGGTACCTCCGAGATCGCCGAACGGCTCTCGGTGACGCGGGAACGTGCCCGTCAGCTGACGAAGCTGCCGACCTGGCCGGCGCCGCTACGTCACGGCGGGAAGGGTGTGCTCGGCCTCTGGCGCGCGGACCTGATCGAAGCCTGGATAGCCCGCTACCGGCCGGACGATGCCCGGGACGCCGAGGATGAGCTACCGGAGCTCTGGTCGGCGGCCGACGTCGCCCGGTATGTCGGTATGCCGGTGCATGAGATCGCGTCTCTGCTCGGTCTGCCTCGCCCGGCGTGGCGGCATCACGGGGTCGCGCTGTACGTCCGCGCCGACATCGAAGCGTGGGCCGCCTCGCGCGGCTGACCAGCCCGCACCACCGCTTCCGCGCTTCCCGCGCGTACACGTCTGCGCTACGGCCCGCAGGCCGTCCCCTCACCGCAGACGAAACGGGCCCGAACCGGAGATCTCACCCTCCGGCCGGGCCCTTGATCGAAATCCCTCGCAGTGAAGGGTTTCCGACCCGTGGCGAATGCTGCCAGCGTGCCCCCGGGCACGTCCAACCTGCCCACCCGTAGCGGCTGGACCCCCATACCCAACGCGATCATCGGCAATCCGGCGTTGACCGGGTACGCGCGGATGATCCTGATCTGGCTTCTCTCCCACACACCCGAATACCTGGCCACCGTCAACGCGGACGCTGTCGAGCGCGCGTTTCCCGAGTGGAGCCGCCGCGCGGTCACCGCTGCCCTGAAGGAGCTTGAGGTAGCCGGTCACCTCGTCCGGAGGCGGGTTCCGGGCCCGCGCGGGCGGGTGGTCTGGGCTCCGTGGACCATCCAGCACGTTCCGGAGGGTGACAATGCGGACACGCCTACGGAACTACCACTGACGGAAAGTCCGCTGGCGGAAGGACCGTCGGCGGACCGTCCGCCAGCGGTACTTCAATCAGAAGACCAGAGTAAGAAGACCAGTAAAGAAGATCAGTTCTTAGAAGAACATTTTGATGATGATCTCGCGCACGCGCGCGAACAAAATCATCATGTGGATAACCCCCGGGCTGTGACCATCAGCCCGCCTCCCACCGTGACGGGTACCGCCTCGCCGGACCCTCACCCTTCGACGCACTCTCCCGACCCCAGCCCGGCCGGCTCCACTACGGGCATCGAGGGGGACAGAGGATCAGCGGTTCCGTCGTCGGCTTCCGGCCCGTGGATGCTCACCGCGGAATCGCTGGTCGACCGTGAGGTGATCGGCTTCGGGGTGGTGCTCGACAGCGCCGCACGTCACCAGCTGGTGGACGCGGTCGCCGAACGCCTCGCCGCAGGTGTCGAACCGGGTGCGCTCGCTGAGGAACTGGGCGGGGAACTCCCGCCGGGTGTCGACCCTGTGACGGTGCTGCTGGACTGCGTCCGCCAGGCCCAACCGGATGGCGTCCGCCAGGCGGACGCCGTCGAGGGCGTCGCTGACGACGATGGCGTCGCTGATGACGACGGCACCCACACCCGTGTTCCAACTGTTCCGACTGCGGCTCCCGCTGTCGGCTCGGCCGTCGACCTGCTCCAGGTCCTCGCCGACGCGGTGCACGAGGCGACCGGGCAGACGATCGACAGGGAGCTCGCCGGGAAGGGTGTGGCGATGGTGCTGCGCCGCAAGGACGGCACCCTGCGGGATGTGCACGACCCGGCCGGCTACCTGCGGACGGCGGTCGAGACGGCACCTACCCGCTTCCTGCCCTCTATGGTCCCGCCCGCGGCGTCCAGCTCCGGCCGGCCGCGCAGGGAGTCCGGCCGGGAGCGGACCCGCCGGATCTTGGACGAGGAGATGGCCAGGGCCACCGCGTCCGGCCCGGCAGGGCACCCGTCCAAGCTGGTGTGCCTCACCCACCCGGCCGCCATGTTCCGCCCCGACGGGACATGCCCAGAATGCCGCCCAGACGCCACCAGGACAGCCGAACCGGGCTGGACGGGGTGGATGTCCACACCCCCGCCCCGTACGGCCAGTACAGGCGTGCCCCCATGGTGCGGCTCCTGCGGCGGGGACATGGGCCACGCCCCGGCTGTCCTGCAAGCCAACGTGTCGTTCCGGACTGACACCGGCCGTCCTGGCGGTGTCCCGTGCACTCGGTGCCATCCCAAGGCGGCCCGGGCGTCCGCATGAACGAGCACCAGGCCCCGCCTCTGCGCGCGCCGGAGACGGCCTCACTCGGTCGACCCGCCGATCATGTGCGCCGGCCCGGACTCGCTTCCGCCCGCGGCGAAGCCCCGGCACACGTCCCCGGGGCCAGCACAATAGTGTCGATGGCCGCCCTGGGGCGTTCCTACGGCCACCCGTTCAGTGAGGAGGCCCGGTGTTTGTCCGGCGCGCCTACATCCCCGACTCGCTGGCACCCGAGCCGCCCGAACGCGACGCATGGCCGTTCACGGTGCCCTGCGTGGCGGCACTGGTGGAACACGGCCTGACATTCACCCACCCGGTGACCTTCCTCGTCGGCGACAACGGTTCGGGCAAATCCACCCTGGTGGAAGCGATCGCCGAGGGGTTCAGGCTGGACCCCTACGGCGGCCGGGCCGGTGCCCGCACCGGCCGGCCGGATCCGCGGAAAAGCCCGTTGGGCACGGTGCTGCGGCTGGAGACGACCGCGGCGGGAGCACGGATGCTGGGCGGCCCGCGGCTGAAGAAGAAGGGCTTCTTCCTACGGGCCGAGACCGCGTTCGCCATGACCGAGAACCTGGGAGGCGTGCCGGGCTACTGGGCCGAGGACACCCGCCGGATGAGCCACGGCGAAGGCTTCACGACCATCTTCCGGACGATGATGAACGCTCCCGGTTTCTACGTGATGGACGAGCCGGAGTCGGCGCTGTCGTTCACGTCCTGCCTGCACCTGACCTCGCTGATGTACGAGCTGGGGCGGTCCGGGGCGCAGGTGATCTGCGCGACGCACTCCCCGGTTCTGGCCGCGACCCCGGGCGCGGACATCATCGAGATAGGCGAGCACGGGTTCCGGCGCGCCCCGTGGGAGAAACTGGAGCTGGTGGACCACTGGCGACGCTACTTGGACAACCCGAATGCCTACCTGCGCCACCTCGTCGACGGCGGTGGCGATGACGGCTGAGTGCGACATGGACGTCGAACAGGCGGACGAGCGGTTCCGGGAGTGGATGCGCGGCAACCTCGCACGCGCGGCCGAGCATTTCGGGCTCACCGTGGTCGGGGAACCGGCGTGGGGGTGGCGGCTGCGCACGATCGGCGCGTCGGCCAGCGGTCCGGACGGACCCCGTTGGCTGCGTGTCGTCACGGAGTTCCCGGAGTGGGCACGCGGGGACACCTGGACGGGGAACACCGACGCGAACAGCCTGGTGGGCCTGGCGAAGCCCCACGTATTGGGCGTGTTGGAGTGGGACGAGCAGAACTGGCGTCGACAACGCGCCGAGGTGATGACCCTGCTTCCCGGCCGGGCCGTGTCGCCCACGAACCACCTACGCACGATGGTGGATCTTCCGGACTCGTGGTGGGCGGAGTTGCGCCGCAGCGTCGATGCGCTCTGCTCCACTCCGACCGGGCGGATCTACACGGGCCAGGAGGCGGTGTCCAAGCGGATGCGTGCGGCCTTCGGCGAGGACGTGCGCATCGACCGGTGGGAGACCGTGCACGGCGATCTGCACTTCGAGAACCTGCTGGCCCCGCGGTTCGGCTTCCTCGACTGGGAGATGTGGGGATGCGGCCCGGCCGGTACGGATGCCGCAAGCCTGCTGCTGCACAGCCTGCTGGTGCCAGAGGTAGCCGACCGGGTGCGGCGCACATTCGCCGGCATGCTCGACACTCCGGACGGCCGGAAGGCACAACTGGCCGTCGCCGCGCGGCTGCTGGCTCGCATCGACGACGGCGACTACCCCGAGTTGGACCAGCCGCTTCGCCGACACCTACATACCCTCGGCTGACTACTTCCCATAGTTGGGAACGCAGCCGCCCTTCGGCCGGCACGGGCCGGTACCAGTAGGCCAGCAGGACGGCCTGCACGCGGGCCCGCAGGACGGGCCGCACTGCGGATCGCACATCTTCGGCACGCACGGCGGTATCTGCCGACTCGCGAAGTGCTCGGCGAGCTGCCCCCGCACATCCCGGGCCGCCTCGCTGGCGAGAACATCGGCCAGTGGCGCGGTGAGCACGTTGCCGATCGGGAGCCAGCGGGAGAAGACACACGGCCACACCGCACCGTCCGGAGAGACCGCTGCCACCCCGTCCCCGCAGCGGCCACACAACTGCTCGACACTGGCCTGCCGGTCACGGACTCCTCGGCCCACCTGGCGTAACCGGTCAAAGCCGATGGTGGGTACCCCGAGGTCGACCAGTTCCGCCCGCGCTCCCATGGCCCGCCGTTCACCGCCAAGATCGATTACTCCGGCTCGTACGGGAATGCCCCGGCGCACCGCTTCGGTGATGTTCGCTTTTGTCGGTCGATGGCTGGGCCGCCCTGTGATCGCCGCGTGTTGGGTGGGATCGTCGGAGTAGTAGGAGGTGGCCAGCGACACCCCCGGCCGGGAGAAGATCTCCCACAGCACGTCGGGGACGTGCACCAGGTTGGAGAACACCTCCACCGTCAGGCCCAGCGCCAACGCCCGGTCGATCAGCACCCCGAGTGGCGGGTACAGCGTCGGCTCCCCGCCGATGAACTGCACCATCCGCACCCCCAGATCGGCGGCCTGGTCGAGTACCCGGAGCCAGTCCGTCTCGCTCATCGCCCCATGCGTTCCGGATGGGGAACTCTCGGCGTAGCAGTGCACGCAGGTGAGTTGGCAGCGACCCGTCACTTCGCACCAGAGGAACGAAACGTCCGACATGCGCAGAGCATAAGTCACGTGACATTCTGTAACAGCATGTCGGTGTGCGGTGGGGAGCGCCCGGGGTACGGTGACCGGCCATTACCGGGGTCTGGTGCGCTCCTTCGAGCGCGGGCGGTAGCCCAGAACAGCGGCCGGAGTCGGGAGAGCGATCTCGCGGACATCCGCAAGATCACCATGATTTCGCGGGCGCTCGAGGATGCCGCTTCCGTGACGCGCTCCCTCCAAGCCGGCGGCGGCCCGCTGGTCACCGCGAGACGGGATCGCAGACCTCCACGCGCGGCTACGGAGCGTACGCCGATGACAGGTCGGACGAGGCCGGTGGGACGTCCAAATCAGACGCCCCGCTGGCGATCTTTGGGCCGTTCCTGGGCCGTTTCACTCGGAAACCAGCGTGAGGTCACGAGAGATACCGCAAGGTCAAACGTCCAGCTCAGAGGCATGATCAGCAAGTTTGCCCAGGTGGCGAGGCACCCCGAAAAACTTCCCCGGCTACTCGCTGTACCCGGAGACCTGACATTCCTGGGAAGCGAGTACGTGAACGACCACCGGGGCGACCGTTTGTTCCCTCGTTCCGCGGTCCAGCAGGATGCGATCACATGATTCCGGGGCGAAGGCCGTGCTCGGCCAGCGGGCCGAGGCGAAGGCCCAGGTCATGGCAGCGGGCGGCAAGCTCGGGCAGTGCGCCGAGGGCGCTGCGCCACGCCCGCGGCGCGGACGTGCAGTCGCAGTCGTGCAGCAGGACGGTCCCGCCGCCGCGCAGGTCCGGGGCGAGAGTGTCGAGGACGGTCAGCGGCGTGGCCGTCGACGTCCAGTCCCGGCCCCAGGCCGTCCACAGCACCGGGGTCAGCTCCAGCCGGCGGGCGGCGAGGAGGAACCCCGCGGACAGGATGCCGTGCGGTGGCCGGGCGAACCGCGGCGGATGCCCGGCCACCGTCGTGATCAGCTCCCGGGTCCGGTACAGCTGCCGGTAGGTGGAGCGCGGCCCGCGCAGCAGCATCGGCCGGTGGTCCCAGGCGTGGACGGCCAGCTCGTGACCGGCGTCCACCATCCGCTCGGCCAGGTGTGGCGCGCGCTCCAGCATCGTCCCGAGGACGAAGAAGGTCGCCCGCAGGTCCAGCTCGGCCAGCACGTCGAGGAACAGCGGGGTGGACGCCGGGTCCGGGCCGTCGTCGAAGGTGAGCGCCACGTGGTCCGGCGCGCCGATCCCGGCGAGCCCGGGCATCAGGTGGATCCGCAGTCGGCGCAGGGTGGCCACCGAGGGGACCGCATGGGTGAGAAGCGCGGCGGCACCAGCGCCCGCGACCGCCCGGACGAAGCCCGCCC
>NZ_CEVIVC010000010.1:42287-67355 GCF_982290645.1 Protofrankia sp. CiP1_Cm_nod4 | reverse complement strand
GGGTGGTGGCGCCCGTACGGACCGTGTGGTGTTGTGTGGGTCGTGCGGGCGGCAGCCGATGAGTGTCGGTGATGCCGGCGGGCGGGCCGGGAAGGGGTCGGGCGTGACAGGGCGGAACGTGGCGGAAGAGCTCGGTGACGAGGAGTTCGTCGACGCGCTGCCCAAGGTGGAGCTGCACGTCCATCTTGAGGGATCCATGCGTCCGCGGACCCTGCTCGCCCTGGCGCGCCGCCACGGGGTGGACGATCTGCCCACCGACATCGAGAGCCTGACGAAGTTCTACGAGTTCCGCGACTTCGACCACTTCATCGAGGTGTATCTGGCCGCCGTCCGGGTGCTGCGGGACGCTGACGACTTCGCCGTCCTCGCCAGGGAGACCGCGCTGGGGCTCGCCGGCCAGGGGGTCCGGTATGCCGAGATCACTTTTACGCCGTTCCTGCATATCGGGCGTGGCATCGACGCCGACGAGCTCTTCGGCGGCATCGAGCGGGGCCGCCTGGACGCCGAGCGGGAGACCGGCATCCAGGTGCGGTGGGTGACCGATATTCCCGGCCTGCCGGGCATGGACCTGCGCCCCGCGTCCGAGGGCACCGTCGAGTTCGCGCTGAGCCGTCGGGAGTCCGTGATCGCGCTCGGTCTCGGCGGGCCGGAGGCCGGTGTGCCCCGCCCGCAGTTCGCCGAGGCGTTCACCGTCGCGCGGGACGCCGGGCTGCACCGCGTCCCCCACGCCGGCGAGACCACCGGGGCGCGCACCGTCTGGGACGCCCTCGAGTACCTGCACGCCGAGCGCATCGGCCACGGCATCCGGGCCCTCGACGACCCGGCCCTCGTTGATCATCTACGGGCACACCGCATCCCGTTGGAGGTGTGCCCGACGTCGAACCTGCGCACCGGGGTCGTCGCGGGCTATCCGGACCACCCGCTGCCCACGATGATCGAACTGGGGCTGCCGGTCAGTCTCAACAGCGACGATCCACCCATGTTCGGTACCACGCTGCGTGACGAATACCTGCACGCGCTGCGCAGCCTGGGGCTGCGCCGCGACCAGGTGGTCGATCTGGCCGCGGCCGCGGTGGAGCACTCGTTCGCTCCCGCCCCGCTCAAGGATGCCCTCCGCGCCGAGATCGCCGCGGCCGCCGACCGCCTCCAGGCCGCTTCCTGACCCAGGCCGCTGGTCTCTTTCCCCCTGTGCGCCCAGGCCGGCACGGTCGAACGGCTGGCGGCCCCGTTGGCGCGGCCGTCAGCTCCGCTCTGTCACCCCGTGCGGCTTGCGCACCTCGGCTTGGACGCCGTCTTCGAGGTCTGGAACCGCTGACTGGCCCTGCTGGCATGTTCGCCGGCAGGGCCAGTCAGCGACCGGTCTGACGACCGGTTCAGGCCGGGTTCAGGCCGAGAGGGTGTGGATGTTGGGCGTAGTGGCCTCTGCGGCCGGGTTCGCTGCCGGCGACGGGCTGTCCTCGCCGGAAGCACCGGAAGCACCGGAAGCGCTGGAAGCACCGGAAGCGCCGGCGGCAGCCGGGGAATCCGCGGCGTTCGGGGAATCCGGGGGAGCCGGGGCCCGGGTGGTGCCGGTGACGGTGCCGGTGGCCGGCGCGCCCGGCGGTGTAGGACCGGTGGCCGGGAGGACCGGGCGGCGGCCGGCCGCCCGCGCGGGGGAGAAGGCAGTACGGATCACGGCGAGCAGAAAGCTCAGGATGGTCGTCCCGGTTCCCGCGACGATCATGCCGGCCCGTGCGAGGCCCGCCGGGCGTCCCCGGAGAAAGGCCCCGAGACCGCCACGCACCCCGCGTGGCAGCACCTTGAGAACGAAGTCGCGTTCAGGGCCGAGCGGGCCGCGTGCCGGCGTGCGGTAGCCCGCGCACAAACGCCGGAGCGTGGCCTTTGACGCGCCTTCCGCCCAGCACCGGCGCACGACGTACGAGGGACGCTGCCGTTGGGCGGGCACCTGATGATGGATGACCGCGGCCGGTTCATGCACGAACCGGCCGTCCGGGATCAGGGCGGCGGCGCGGACGCACAGCTCCGTTTCCTCGCAGCCCGACGCTCCCCTGAGCTGCCGGCCCAGGCGGGTGTCGAAACCGCCGGCGGTGGTGAACACGCTCCGCCGGAACAGGGCGCAGCCACCGAAAACATTACGCACGGTAGTCTGCTGGGTGGGTAGGCCCTGGTGGCTGCAACCGACCGTCCAGAGCAGTTCGGGCGGGAACCAGCCGGGTTTCTCACCGCCCCAGTCAGGGGTCACCCAGCCGCCGACTCCCAGAATGTCGGGGCCGGCGGTCGCGACCTGCACGAGAGATGACAGCCAGGACGGATCGGCGACCGCGTCATCGTCCAGAAATGCCACGAACTCGCTGTCGACCGCGGCAATACCGACATTACGCGCATGGGACAGCCCGGTACGCCCCCCGGTGCTGAGGACGAGTTCGGCACCGGCCCGCTCACGCAGCCGGGCGAGCAGCTCGTCGTCACCGTCCACGACTACGACGACACGTTCCGGGCGTAGTTTCTGGTCCTGGAGCGAGTCGAGAGCGTTCATGAGTTGCGGCCATCGTGCCACGAGATGACTGCACACCACGACACTGACACTGGTCACGGTTTTCTCCACGGACGTTCGGGGCCTCGGGACGGCGTGAACGGGACGGCGTCCGCGCCGTCTTCCGGCCAGCTGGTGCGGCCGGCCGGCGGGCGGGCTTCCGGTAAACCGGTCATGGTTGTTCCTGGACGGCCGGCTCCTGGCGCGCGCGCAGGCCGCGCCGGGCGGCCCGGAAAGCACGCCACGGGGTCCGGGTGCCACGTCGCAGGTACGGAACAACCCCGGGCTGGCCACCGCGGACCAGCGCGAGGGCCTGTTCCGGGCTCGTCGAGCCGGTGACTATCAGCCGGCTTATCGAGAACGGGGACGTGTCACGGCGGTGAATGCGGTATCCCACCTCACAGGCGGAGGCGAAACCGGCGTCCGCCACGGCCGCGCGGACAGCTCGTGTGTGATAGCCGAACGGGTAACAGAAACTCCGGGCGGGAGAGCCGAGCTCGGCTCCGAGCAGGCGGCGGCTGGTCTCGACGTCACGGCGCAGTTCGGGGCCGGCCAGCAGGTCGAGGTCGGTGTGCCGGTGGCCGTGCGAGCCGATCTCGTAGCCGGCGGCGTGGAGATCCCGCAGGTCGGACCAGGCCAGCAGGGGGGATGCGCCCTCCGGGTAGGCCGACAGCCAGGTCGCCCGGCCGCCCACGTAGGCGGTGGGGGCGTAGAGGGTCGCTCCGGCGCCCACCTGCCGCAGTGCCGGGACGGCGTGCGTGGAGAAATCCGCGAAAGCGTCGTCGAAGGTGATCGCGACATGTTTCCCGGCTGGTTGGGAAAGCGCTTCGGAAAGGCCCAGCAACTGGTAGCCGGCCGCACTCAGGCAGGCTAGCTGCTCGACGAGCAGCGCCGGCGGGACCTGCCATCGACGAAATGCCGCGCTGGCGCCGTTGCCGATACTGTGGAACATCAGCACGGGCAGGACGGAGAAACTTTCGGTCATGCCCGGCCCCGGGTGGTGGTTTTGTTTCTCCGGTTGGCCATGCCGGGCCGCGATGTGCGCGGATTGTTTCCGTTGCGCTGCCCCGTTGATTCACCGGCACGATAGTGATCGTGTCGGGATTGTGGCGCCGAGGGGCTCCGGGGTGGCTGGCGAGAAACTTCTCCACCGGCTGAACACGAGCGCGCCAGCACTGGTCGCGCCAATGTTTTCCTCCCAGGGGCCCGGGGATGTGGGCCGTCGGCGGTGCGAAAAACCATGATCGCGCTGCCCCCCGGCCCGCTGACGGACGTTTGAAATCTTCCGCTGGAAATCATAGCACCACGGGTGTGAAGGAACGTGCCATGATCCAGGAAATAGTCTGACGACTACCGTCCGAAGCTGACCGGATGTATTGCGTCGTCCCCGGTTGGTTTACCGAGTTTTCCTGATGCCCTGGTGGGCGCGCGGCGGCGGTGGCACCTGACGATGATTCCCACCGCCCCGGCCGGCCGAAAGCTTTTCGATCATCTTTTTCGTGGCCCGGGCCCGGGCCCGGGCCCGGAGCCCCCGCCCCGCTCCACCCGGCCGGTGCCGGCTTCCCGGCTCGGGCGGACCTCCCGAACGGGGCGGATTCCCGGCTCAGGCCGGGATGTCGGTCCGCGTCGGCGCGCCAGCGGTCGCGGGGAAGGAGCCGCCCGCGACCCGTATGGTCAGCGCGTCCCCGGGGCCGGCCTGGCCGGGGTCGCGCACGACGGATCCGTCGGCGGCTCTGCGTACCAGCGCGTATCCCCGGTCCAGGGTGGCCGCTGGTGACAGCGCGTGCAACTGGGCCGACGCGTGGGCCAGTTCCTGCTCGGCCCGCTCCAGCCGGTGGAGCACGCAGCGCCGCCCACGGAAGCGCAGCGCCTGGATGTGCTCGTCGTGACGGTCGAGCTCACGCCCGGGCGCGGCCAGCGCCGGGCGGCCGCGCAGGTCGGCCAGCCAGCGCTCCTCCCGGTCCAGGCGCTGCTCGACGGCCCGCCGGGCCCGGCCACGCAGCGTCGTCACCAGCGTGAGCTGTTCGGCCACGTCCGGGACCACCCGCTTGGCCGCGTCCGTCGGCGTGGACGCCCGCACGTCCGCGACGAAGTCGAGCAGGGGCGCGTCCTGCTCGTGACCGATCGCGGAGACCACCGGGGTGACGGCCGCGGCCACGGCCCGCACCAGCGCCTCGTCGGAGAACGGCAGCAGATCCTCCAGCGACCCGCCGCCGCGGGCGATCACGATGACGTCCACCTCGGGGATGCCGTCGAGTTCGCGCAGCGCGTCGATGATCTGCCCGACGGCCAGCGGCCCCTGCACCGCGACCTCGCGCGGGACGATCCGCACCGCGGGCCAGCGGCGGCGGGCGTTCATGACCACGTCCCGTTCGGCGGCGCTGGCCCGCCCGGTGATCAGCCCGACGGCCCGGGGCAGGAAGGGCGGCCGGCGCTTGCGGGAGGCCGCGAACAGCCCCTCGGCCGCGAGCATGCCGCGCAGCTGTTCGAGCCGGGCGAGCAGGACCCCGGTGCCGATCGGGCGGATCTCGGTGACGGCGAGCGCGAGCGTCCCCCGCGCGGGATGGAACGACGGTTTGCCGTGGACGACCACCCGGGAGCCGTCGGTGAGCGCGGCCCCGAGCGCGTCGCAGACCGCCCGCGGGCAGGTCAGCCGCAGCGACACGTCGGCTACCGGGTCACGCAGGGTGAGGAACACGGTGGCCAGGCCCGGCCGCCGCACGATCTCGGTGAGCTGGCCCTCCACCCAGACCCGGCCGAGCCGGTGGATCCACTCGCCGATCGCCCGGGCGACCGTCCGCACGGGCAGCGGCTGCTCCGGGGTGGAGGTGAGCGCCATCGGACAACGGTAACCACCGTGGTCGCGCGGGCCGTGCGGGTTTTCGGGGCGATGCACAGAACGCGGGAGCTGTCCCCCCGGGCCGCCGGCATGTGACGGTTGTCGTTCCGCCTTCCAGGCGCTGCCGGGCCGCGTAGACTCCCCGGCATGGGGCGGATCCTGTTGGCCAATCCGCGCGGGTACTGCGCTGGTGTCGACCGAGCGGTACAAACGGTCGAGAAGGCACTGGAGCTGTACGGCGCTCCCGTCTACGTGCGTAAGCAGATCGTGCACAATGCCCACGTCGTCAAGACGCTGGAGGCAAAAGGCGCGATCTTCGTGGAAGAGACCTACGAGGTCCCCACCGGGGCGACCGTGGTGTTCTCCGCCCACGGCGTCGCGCCGACCGTCCACGAGGAGGCGAGGTCCCGGGAGCTGCGAACGATCGATGCCACGTGCCCACTGGTGACCAAGGTCCACGGTGAGGCACGCCGGTTCGCCAAGGAGGACCTCGACATCCTTCTCATCGGCCACGAAGGCCACGAGGAGGTCGTCGGTACCACGGGCCAGGCGCCCGACCGCATCCACCTCGTCGACGGCGCGGAGGACGCGGCGGCGGTCAGGGTCCGTGACGAGTCCAAAGTCGCCTATCTGTCCCAGACCACCCTGTCGGTCGACGAGACCGAGGTCACCGTGCGGGCGCTGCGCGAGCGGTTCCCGCTGTTGCAGGGGCCGCCGAGCGCCGACATCTGCTACGCCACCCAGAACCGGCAGGTGGCGGTCAAGGAGATCGCCGGCCAGGTCGAGCTCATCCTGGTCGTCGGGTCGCCGAACTCGTCGAACTCGGTACGCCTGGTGGAGGTCGCCCTCGACCACGGGGTGCCCGCCGCCTATCTGGTGGACAACGCCGAGCAGGTCGACCCCGCCTGGCTCGAAGGGGTTGAGACGATCGGCGTGACCAGCGGGGCGTCCGTCCCCGAGGAACTGGTGACGGAGGTCGTCGCCTGGCTTGCCGAACGCGGCTTTGGCGACGTCCAGCAGGTGACATCGGCGGAGGAACATCTGCTGTTCGCCCTGCCGCCCGAGCTCCGTCGGGAAATCCGTGCTCGGGAGCGGGCGGCTAGCAGCAGCCTGTAAGCAGCCTGTAAGCAGTCGGTAAATAGCCGGCGAGCAGCTGGTAAGTAGTCGGTAAATAGCCGGTAGTCAGGCCGTGGCCGACCGGATGCCGGTTGTTCCGGGCGTGCCCCGCGGGTGAATCCGTGGGCACGCTCGGAACGTCTCACGCACATTCAGGCGCGTCCGTGTATCCCCGAGCGGCCGGTGACCGTGAGCCGGGCCGCCGGGCGTTTCACCGGGCGCCGGCGAGCAGCGCGACCGGATCCGCGCAGAGCAGGCCCACAGCCCGCCGTACGGCCTCCTGCTCGAAGACGCTCGCGTGGAAAGCCACCGTGACGTGCACACATCCGTGCAGTTCGGCGAACTGGAAGGTGACGTAGTCCGGCTGGCGCTGGGTCGTCGCCGACAGGTAGTAGATATCCGAGCGGCTGCCCCGCCACGGTAGTTTCTCGAAACCGCGCGGCCGTCCGAGATGATTCAGGACCAGGGACGGATGTGCCGGGAAGGGCGCCTGGTCGCTCAGCGCCGCGATGCGCCCGACCTGGGCGAAGCCGGTCAGCAGGCTCATCGTGGCCAGTGTGCGCCCGTTCGCGGTCGCGGCCTCCAGCGCGGCCGACACAGCCACCGGATCACGGGCGTCCGTCGGTTCGACATAGATACCGATCGTGAAGTTGCCATCGAGCCGGCGGCCGCTCGGAAGGAACTTCCGGTTGTCGACGACGGTGTAGAAACCGCTGGCCGCCGGCCGCATGCCCGCCGCTTCCACCGCTGCCCGGACCGCGGCGAACACCACCATCGTCCGGGTGACTCCGGACGCGTTGCGGGCTTTCCATTTACGCAGGTCGGTGAGCGCGCTCCTGGAGAGCACCCCGGAAACCACGGTGAAGTCCGGCTGCCACGGCCGGTGCCGTGTCCCGGCGGCCGGGCCGGGCGCGGCCGGGCGCGGGGTGCGCAGTGTCGCGAGTATCCGCCCGGGTTTCCGGCCGTAGTACTCGCCCAGGGCACACGCCAGGGGAAGCCGGGTGGACGGCCGGTGCAGGCTCAGCGGCGGGCGGCCTTCCGCGGCGGCCAGCAGCAGTTCGGCGCCGGTGTCGAGGACGAGCCGGGCGTCCCCGAGCGGATGGGCCAGCGACAGCGCCACCGTGTCGCGGCCGACCGCGATCCGGAAGGGGACGTCGTCGACGTGCGCGGCATACTGCCGCAGCAGTAGCTGTTCCGGCCCACCGTCGTCGGCACTGTCGTCGAGTGCTGTGATCATCCGCTCGCAGTGGCTGTCGAGTTCACGGCCCGTCACCGGGCGCCACCGATGGTAGTCATGGTCGGGCCGGCGGAACAGCCGGTGGTCGGGAGCGATCCAGGCGAGCTCCCGCACGGCTGCCCGGATCGTGTCGACATCGGGCAGGTCCAGCGGCCCGGTGACGAAGACGGAATGGGCGCCGAGCCATATCCGGTCGCGGCCGGCAACCCGCTGGGACCGTGTTCTGCCTGGCATCGTCGATTCACCTCCGGTGTGCTTGTCCGCCGTTCCGCCAGTCCGCCGTTCCGCCAGTCCGCCGTTCCGCCAGCAACGCCGCCGTCCTGTCAGAAGGAGGATACGGACCATATAGCAGTACCGTTCTGACGGGAGAACGGTGTGGCAGGTGTCGTTATGTGTTCGGTCGGCAACGGATACAGGTGCCCGTCTCCGGGCCGGGTATCCGGACGCCGACAACCCGGTCCGGAGACAAGCGGACATGCTGACAAGCGGACATGTTGGAGAGCGGACCCGTTGGAGAGTGGCCAGAGTCGGCAAGCGGACATGACACCGCGCTGCGCCACCGATGCCGTTGACATCCTATCCCGCCGGATCCGGCCGGCCGGCGCGGCGGTGATGTCCGGCCGCCGTTCATTACTGATCATTATATGTTGTTCGCGGGTGACTATATTGCTACCGTCGGGGTGGTTGTTCGGACGGCGGGGTGAGGCGGGGCCGCGCCGCGAACCCGCGCCGCGGCCGGTGTGCGCGAAGGAGATCGGTTGTGCGTCGTGGAAAGCTCTGGGAGCAGCTCAAGCTCGAGTTCTGGATGCTCGTGCAGGGAACCATCGTCAATGGCATAGGCGGGTCTTTCCTCGTCCCGCGTCCGCTCCGCTTCCTGCTCTATCGTCTCGGTGGCGTGCGGACCAGGACGATGAACATCATGCCGGGCTCCATCGTCGGTCATCGCGCGAGCTTCGGCCGTGGGACGGCGATGGCCTCCAGGTGTTTCATCGAGAATTCGGCGCGGGTCCGGATCGGCGAGCGGGTCAAGATATCACCCCAGGTCACGATCCTGACCTCCACGCACGACGTGGTCAACGGTGAGGTCAGCAGCACGGTGGTGCCCAAGCCGGTTGTCATCGACGACGACTGCTGGCTCGGCGGCAGGGTGACCGTGATGCCGGGCGTGACCATAGGTCATCACTGTGTGATCGCTACCGGTGCCCTGGTCAACAAGGACTGCAAGCCCTACGGGCTCTACGCCGGATCGCCCGCCCGCCGGGTCCGCGACATCACCCCGGAGGAGCCCGCCGCGCCGCTGGCGTCCGCTGCGGGGTCTCCCGCCGCCTCGGCACCCCAGGCCGCAGCGGTATCCCCAGCCGCAGCGGCGCTCTCCGCCGCACCCGTGCCCGCGGAGTCCTCGGCGGCGCTGGTGTCGCCGGCGGCCGGCCTCACCGCCGCACAGCCCACCGCCGCACAGCCCATCGCCGGCCGGACCCCGGCCCGGTGACCGGCCGCATGCCCGCACGCCCGCACGCCCGACCAGGTCGCACGGGCCGGGATGTGGTTCCCGTGGCGGTCCCGCCGAACCCGTCCGTAGCCGTGTCCGCTGCTCCGTAGCCATAAGCACAGCCCGCGGCGCCCGGGATGATCCGGGCTGTTCGGCCCGCGGCCCTTCTTCCCGGGCGCTTCTGGGACGTGCCTCCCACGGTTTATGGCCCGGCGGTCCCTACGGGTTCTCGTCCGCGTCAACTGTTCGCGATCAGGTTGTTCCCGTCGTTCGGGCCGCTCCTGTCGTGATGGTCGTGATGGTTGCCGGTGGAGAGCGGGCGCTTGGCCAGGACGCGCCTGGTGAGTGACCGCAGGCGCAGGGTGCTCTCGTCCGGCGGCCGCTCCGACCGGCCGGGCCGGTGCCGGACGGTGGCGGTCCGTTCATGATCATGATGCGATTCGCCGCTGGTGCTGCCTGTGCTGCCGAGGTAACGGGCGATGTCCCGGTCGTCGACCGGGCGGAGCAGCTCGAGCGGGTAGAAGCGGGCGGCCAGCCTCTGGTGCGCGGCTGTGAGCGGTCCCGCGGTGCTCACCGGTGGGCTCACCGTCGCGTGGGGGCTCACCATCGCGATCGCGGCTTCGGGCCTGCGCCAGACCACCGACAGCGACGGCAGGGTGATCACTGCTTCCGCCACCACCGCCAGCAGCCAGCCCCAGCACAGGCCGTTCACCCCGCCGAAATGGCCGCCGAGGAGGGCAAAGGCGATCTCCATGGCCGTCCCGGCGCCGACCACCCGTAAGGCGGATCCCAGCCGTCCCTGCACCCGCCGCAACGAGACGTAGTGGTCCTTTATCACCAGGGGCACCCCGGCGAGCATCATGATCCGGAATGCGCTGACGGCCACCCCGCCGGTGTAGGCGCCACCGAAGATGGTCATGACAAGGCCGGCGAAGGGCGCCGCGATCAGGAAGGTGACGACGGCTGCGGCGAGTCCCAGCGGCAGCGTCGAGCGGATCTTCGCCAGCGCGTGTTCCTCGTTCTGCCCCGACTGCGCGAACACGGCGATGGTCAGCGCGAACGGGATGATGAAGAAGAAGGACGCGGCAAGGCGCGCGGTCGTGAAATAGGCGGTGTCCGCGGCGGTCGCGGCGAGCGCGGCGAGAATGGGCAGCAGCAGGGTGGGGAGCTGTAACGCCAGGTTGAGCAGGTGGTGCCCACCGGCCTCCCCGCGCATCTCCCGCAGCTGCCGGAACCCGGCGAACCGCTGGCGGTGGGTGGCCGCGGTGCCGGTACCAGCACCGGTGCCGTCCGCTGGCCGCTCGTCCGGCCGCTCGTCCGGCTGGGGCCGGCGGAAGTAGCGGTAGCAGACCGGCAGGGACAGGGCCAGGCCGGCTACCCAGGCGAGGTAGAGATCCAGCCCGGACGTCCAGCCGATGAGCACGAACACCGGGATCAGCCCGAGTTTGACCACCGACGTGACGACGTTGCGGATGAGCTGCACGGCCCCCCGCGCCGCCGACAGCAGCGCGAAGTCCAGGGTGGAGGCCACCGCGAACAGGACGACCCCGACACAGAACAGCACGGCGGCGAACACGCTCGAGCTGACCGGACGCAACGTCTCGGACAGGAACGGGGTGACCCCGGTCCACGCCAGCGCCAGCAGGCCGGAGGTGATCCCGACAACGGTGATGGACGCCCGCATCAGCCGGAGCCGGTCCGGCTCCCGCTCGAGCAGGGGGAGCTTGGCCATCAGCAGCGTGCCCAGGCCGAGCATCCCGACGGAGCCGAGGACCGTCATCGCCGCGATGGTCGCCGACCCCACCCCGACCGCGTCGACAGTGTAGGTGCGCGCGGCCAGGGACCAGAACACCGCCCCGAGGACGGAGGTCACGATCTGTGTTCCCACCATGGACATCGCGATGGTCAGCAGGTGCGCGAGACCGGCGGGCAGCCGGCCGTGCCCGGCATCCACCGGCGGTGGGCTGCCGGCGGCCCCCGCCGCAGTGGCCGCCGTGGCGCCCGCACTGGCGGTGCCGTTCACGGTGATGTCGTTCGCGGGTGGGCCGGCGGTGGCCGTACTGTCGCGGGCCGCGACGTTCGTGGTGCTGCCGGCGTCGGTGCTGTCCCCATCGGCGCTGTTCATGCCGGCGCTGTTCATGCCGGTGTTGGCGCGGCCGTCCCATCCACCGCGCCCGTCATCACTATGGGTGACTCCGGGTGGACCGTGTCCGTCGGCGGGCAAGGGTGCGTCATGCGTGGGCACGGTAGGAGTCTGCGAGCGCGTTGGCGCAGTCGTCCCAGGTGGGCAGGCGGGTGGACGGCGTGCCGTGGCCGCCCTCCCCGACCGGCGCGTCCCCTGTGCCCCCTGTGCCCCCTCCTGTGGCCGTCCGTGTTCCCGCGGCTGTCTGTGCGCTCAGGTGACGGAGCAGGGCCGCGGCGACCGTGTGGGGGTCCGCCGGGTCGTCGACCCGTTCGGCCAGGCCGCGGTCGGCCAGCTCGCCGAGACCGGTGCCGGGGGCGACCACGACCGGACGCCCGAGCGCGATCGCCTCCATCACGGCGACCGGGTGGGCTTCGTACTCGCTGAGCAGGGCGACCACGTGCGCGCCGGCCAGCAGGTCGGTCATGCTCTGGCGTTCGGCCGGCGGGACGAAGGTGAAGCCGACCCGGTCGGCCACCCCCAGCCGGGCGGCCTGGGCCCGCAGCTCGTCCTCGTAGGGGCCGCGTCCCACCAGCACCAGCTGTGCCCGCGGCTCCTGTTCGAGCAGGGCGGGCAGCGCGGCGATCAGGTGGTGCTGGCCCTTGTACTTCTCGAAACGGCCCACCGAGACCACGGTCGGCGTGCCGGCGGCGGGCCGGATGCCGGTGGTGCTGGCGGGCTCGACGCCGTTCGGGATGACCCGCAGCCGGTCGGTGGCCACCCGCGCCAGCCGGGCGAACATCTCCTTCTCGAACTCGGCGACGCAGACCACCTGCCGGGCGCGGCGCAGCAGCGGGCCGAGGGCGCGCCACTGGGCGCCCCGCAGCCGGTGGCGCGCGGCAGACGAGTGGCCGCCGGTGTGCGGGCTGACCAGGTAGGGCGTGCGGGCCGCGAGCGCGGCGGTCATGGCGATGACCGGGACGGCGGTGTGCGCCCCCTGGCAGTGCACGAGGTCGTAGTAGCCGCCGCCGACCGCCGCGCGGATGCGTGGAGCGACGTAGTAGTCGCGCTCGCGCGGCCAGGCGGGCACCCGCCGCACCCGGATCCCCTCGACCACTTCGACGGGGGGCCGGCTGCCGTCGCGGTCGGTGGTCAGGATGTCCACCCGCAGGCCGGGCATGGTGTTCAGCCGTCGGGCCGTCTCGTAGACATGCGTCTCGATCCCTCCCATGTCGGGAAAGAACCGAGGGGTGACCTGGAGCACGCGAAGTCGTCCGGGCACGGTTATTGCTCCCTCGAGGTGGCGAACGCGGAGGTCAGGGCACGACACATCGGCACTGGGCTACGGCTGTGAGGTCTGCGGTGGTTGCGGTGGTGCGGCCGGGATGTGGCCGGGGCGCCACGGTAAATACCGTAAGTCATGGAATGGTTATCGATTGTACGATTTTTTCGCCGGCGAGCAGGTGGATCGTGGTCGGGGCGGGAACGGCCGCGTTCCCCACGGCCACGTCGGTCCTGTCTTTGCCCGCTGCCAGCGGCAGCCGCCAGCGCCGGCCCGCGCTGTTGACCACCTCCAGTGTGAGATCGCCGTTGTCGCCGTCGGCCCGGGTGACGGTGACCTCCAGGCCCGACTGGGTCCGGGTGGCGCCGAGCGCTGTCACCGGCGCGTTCATGGTCGTGTCGTCCGACCACCACGACAGGCCGACCGCCACGGCGATGATCAGTACTGGGACGGACGTCAGCAGCACGGCCCGGCGGGGCCCCGTCCGCCAGCCCCCGGACGTCCAGGAGGCCGGCTTCCAGGGCTCCGCCGCTCGGGGCAGGAAGGTACGGATCCGGGCCGCGACGGTGGCCGGCCGCAGGCCGCCGGCGGCGGCGAGGGCCACCGCCACGGCGCCGAAGAGCAGGTCGTAGGCGAGCGGGTTGTCGGCGAGCCCGACCACGGCCACCAGCAGCGAGCCGACCATCAGCCCGGTGACGGTGAGCAGCAGCAGCGCGGCGATGCTCGCCGGGGGATCCACCTGGGAGGTGGCCGGGGAGCCCGCCCGGGAAGCGTCCGCCGCGCGGTCGTGCCCGCGGGGGCTGCCGCGGCCGCTGCCGGCTTCCGCGCTCCGGGCGAGAACCGCGTGCAGGCCTGCGACACCGAGAACGATGATCGCGGTTCCGAGGACGGCCTGCGCGACGGTTGTGACGGCGTTCACCGGGCACCTCCGACGGACCGTGATCCCGTTGCCGGCGGAGCTGCTGCCGGCGCTGCCGGCACTGCCGTTGCCGGTGTCGCCGGGGCCGCCGGTGACCAGAGGGCGGTGACGTCGTATATCTTCACCGGCCCGTTGTCATAGACCTTCACCGAGCCCGGCTGGGTGTCGAACTTCGCCAGCATCGCCGCTGTCAGCCGGGTGCCCTCCGGCGCCTCGCCGTTCTCCGCGTAGAACGTCTCGTGCGGGAGGCCGTCGGCGAGCCGGGTGTCGACGATGACGTACTGGATGCGGCCGGCCGTCATGACCGCGCGTTCGTAGTCCCCGAAGGTGCTGCCGAAGTAGAGCGGCGCGCCGCTCGCCCCACTGCCCAGGCTGGTGACGAGCCACTGGCGGCCGACGCTCATCAGCCGGACCCCGGTCTCACGGTCGCCGACGATCCGGCTGCCCGCCGGCAGCGCGGTGTTCGCCCAGTTGGTGGCGGCGACCACGTACGGGTCGATGGAGCGCCCGTCGGCGATCACCAGGTAGGGCCCGGGCATCCGTGACCAGTCCGCGCCCGAGCCCAGAACCGTCCCACCGATGAACACGAAGACCGCGAACGCGGCGGTGAGCCGTACCCGGAACGCCTGCCTGGTCGCGCGGCGGGTCGCCAGGTAGCTGGTGACGGTGAGGCCGAGCACGGCGGCGATGCCGAGGTAGACGAAGGTGGACAGGCGGGTGGACAGCTCGGCCGTGCGCGGCGCGACGGTGCCGATCACCGTCAGCGGGAACGCCAGGTGCATCAGCCGCAGCAGCCGGTACAGCGTCGCGTGCCGGCTGTCGGTGTCCGGCCGGAACCTGAACGGGCCGATCGGGATGACCGACACCGACCACAGCAGGGTCGAGCCGAGCAGCGCGACGATCTGCCAGGCCGGGGTGGGCGTGCCGGCCGAGTCGGTGAACATCTTGCGGCTCTTGGCCTGGCCGCTGGCGACGTTGCCGGCCTGGTGGAAGCTCTCCGAGAGGATGGGGCCGAGGTAGTCACCAAGCATCGAGACGTTGACCAGTGCCCAGCCGGCGGCCGCCACCAGCCCGACCAGGGTGACACGGGCGAGCGCCCCGCCGTCCGCGCGGTCCCGGCGGGCGAACGCGCACAGCGTCCACCCGGCGAACAGCCCCACGGTGATCCAGCTTGTGATGTGGTGGGTCAGCGACAGCGCGATCCACGTCATCACGATCAGCACGCCCGCGGTGGCCCGCCCGTACCGGTCGCGGTCGACGACGACCAGCAGGAGCAGCACGGTCAGGGCGATGGCCAGGGTCTGGTAGGCGAACTGCGCGTTGAAGAAGAAGAACTGCGGGCTGCAGGCGTAGATCGCCACCCCGGCACCGGCCGCGTAGGCGGACCGGCTCACGCGTTCGATCAGCAGGAACAGGCCGTACACCAGCAGGACGCGGGCCAGCAGGACGACGCCGGTCACGGCCACCTGGTCCGGCACGCCGAGCAGCTGGACGACGGCGTTGGTCAGCAGCTCCAGCCCCGGGAAGCGGGGGCTGACCGGCAGGCCCGGATGCGAGGTGAAGACGCCGCCGGTCGCCTGCAGATCGAGCAGGGTGCGCAGGTGCAGCAGCTCGTCGAACTCGCGGACGGCGGAGATCTGGGTCAGCTCGAAACAGAAGTACAGGCCGACGCCGAGCAGCACCGACACCCGCAGCCGTTCCCGGCGGGAGGTGTCCGTCCGCAGCAGGCGGGTCACGCCGGCGACGAAGACCGTGATCAGCCCGGGCCAGAGCAGCGCGGTGCCCACGTCCGGATGCCCACGGCGCCCGAGCAGGTAGGACACGGCGACCAGCAGCACCCCGGCGGCCATGACGGTCGCGACGGCGCGGGACCGGTCGGGGCCGGTCGGAGCATGACCAGCCGGGCCCGCGATGACGGGCTGTGCGGCCGGATACCCGTCGGCGACGGGGACACCGCCCGGCCGCCCGCCGGCCGGGCCGTCCCAGGACGCCGGCGCCCTCCGCCACGGCCACCAGGACCGTGACCGCCAGGACCGCGGCCGCCACGGCCACCAGGACCGCGGCCGCCAGGACCGCCACGGCCGCTGGTCCGGTAACGGCCCGCGGCCCGCGTCGGTGTCGCCGACCGGCTCGGCGGCCGGCCCGGTGACCGGCTCGAGGAGATCCGCCACCGGATCGCGCGTGACCACGATCGTGTCGGGGTCGGCAGGCGCGTCCGGTAACCGCGCGCTTTCCTTCATCCGGTTGTTCACCCGGTCGTTCACCCGGTCATTGTCGGGTGCGCCGGGTCTCGCGCGAGCGACGGATCCGACGGCGCGTCCGGGCACGGGCTTCGTGAGGACGATGGTGTCGGTGCGTTCCCGCAGCCCGCCTCCGGCCGTCGGCACGGCGTTGTCAGCTGGGCTGATGCGGGTCGTGTCGTCGTTGGCCGCGCCGTCCGCGCTGGGCGCCCGGGATCTGGTGGGCCGGGTTTCGGTGGGCCGGGATTCAGCAGGCATGGGCCAGGTCCCGGTAAACGGCTTCTATGCGTGGCACCACTTCGCCGGCGGTGAAGCTCGCGGCACGGTCGCGGGCGCGCCGGCCGAGCCGCTGCCGCAGGGACGGGTCGGCGAGCAGCAGGTTCATCGCCGCTGCCAGGGCCACCGGATCCGACGGCGGGACGAGGACACCGTCCTCCCCGTCCCGGACCATGTCCGCGATGCCGCCCATCCCGGTCGTGACGACCGGGACGCCGGCGGCCATCGCCTCCAGCACCACGGTGGGGCAGGGATCCGGCCAGATGGACGGGACGACGGCGAACGCGGCTCCGGCGAACGCCTGCATGATCTTTTCGTGGTCCCATGGCTCGGCCACGACGGCCCCGGCCGGCAGCTGGTCCGGCAGGTGGGGGGTGCGGCGGCCGACCATCAGCAGTGGCGGGCGGTCGGCGGGCAGCCGGGCGTAGGCGTCCAGCAGGATGCCGACGCCCTTGTCCCGGCTGAGATCACCGACGTACAGCAGGTAGCCGCCCGCGGTCATACCACCGGGGACGGTGTGTGACCTGGTGTCCAGCAGCTCGTCCGGGATGAAGTTCGGGATGACCTCGAAGGGTATGCCGCCGGTGGCAAGGGCGCTGTGCCGGGCGACCGCCGAGCTCACCGCGATGATCTTTTTCAGGGCCAGCCGGCGCAGGGCGCGGCCGCCCTGGTTGCCGGCGGCCGTGGCGAGGCCGACCGGCCCGCCGTAGTGGTCGTGGGCGCAGCGGACGCACCGCCGCGGCGACGGGCCGGCGCACACCTGCTGGCCGAGGTACATGAAGCGCTTGGTGGCGCAGACATGGCTGTAGTCGTGCAGGGTGAGCACCATCGGCGCGCGGGTCGTCAGGCGCAGCGGCGTGAGGCTGTTGACGATCCAGTTGTGCGCGTGGATGACGTCGGGACGCTCCTCGACGATGACGCGCCGCAGTGCCCGGGTCACCGCCGGGTCCGGCAGCGGCGGCGCGTAGAGCCGGTCCCCCTCCCCGTACAGGAAGGGCAGCGACGCGGTGACCGGCCGGACGGTCCGGATACGCATCCCGTCCCGGGTCGTCGTCCCCGATTTGTCACCGAAGGTGACTACGGTCACCTCGTGACGGTCGGCCAGGCGCCGGCCGAGGTTGTGGACGTGCCGTTCCTCGCCACCGACGATCGGCGGGAAGAACTGGGCCAGCAGAAGAATCTTCACGAGGCGGGACCTCCGGCCGGGCGCGCCTGGCCGCCCCTGCCGTCGGCCCTGTCGCGGCGGGCGGCGACGGGCAGCAGCAGGCGGCCGTGCAGATATCCGGCGGCCGTGAGCGCGGCCCCCGAGACGATGCTCACGGCGCCGCGGCGCCGGCCGGGGGTGCGCATCTCGCGCCAGACGGCGCGGGGGAGCGTCCGGGACACATAGGTGCGTTCCGTGGCCAGGGCGGCCGTGCTGCCGACCCGCTCCGAAATGAGCGCTTTCGACCGTCCCTCGGCATAGCAGCGCCTGCGGAAGTAGGTGAAGGAAGCCCGCGCCGGCGTGACACGGTGGTGCACCCTCGCGCGCGGCTCGTAGAGGATGGTCGCCTGGGGGTCGGCCTGCCGCAGCCGGATGCCGAACTCGGTCTCCTCGCACCCCAGCGGGGTGGACCCGATCCGGCCGATGCCGTCGCTGAAGCCACCGACCCGCTCGAAGACGCTCCGGCGGAAGGACATCGCCGCGCCGATGGGATTGCGGACCGGCTGGGCGGAGGTGGGCAGGCCCTCGTAGCTGCAGCCGACCACCCAGTCGAACTCGGGAGGGAACCACGCCGGCCGCCCCGAGGCCGGCCAGGTCGGCACGGCGGCACCGCCCACGCCCTGCACGGTCGGTTCCGCGTACGGGGCCAGCAGGTGCTCGAGCCAGTCGGGCGCGCCCTGGGCGTCGTCGTCGAGGAACACCACGATGTCACCGCGAGCGGCCCGCACGCCGGTGTTACGGGCCGCGGACAGGCCCCGGGCACCGGTGTTCGCGAGCACCGTCACCCCGTCGAAGGTGGCCCGGGCGCGGGCGAGCAGGGCGTCGTTGTGGTCGACGACCAGGATGATCTCGTCTGCCGCCGTCCGCTGGTGGCGGACGCTCGCGATGGCGGCGACCAGGTCGTCCCAGCGCTCGAGGGTGTAGGCGCAGATCACCACGGACGCGGCCGGCGTCACCGTGGGCCGCGCCGCCGTGGCGGGCCGCGGCATGACGATCGTGGAGGGAGGGGCCTGCGCGGGGATCAGCGAGGCCGGCGCGGCAGCCGTCGCGCCGGCCGCCGCGTGGGAGGGGCCGAGGGCCGGACGGGAGTCGTCGGTTCCGCCCGGGGCGGTGCCGGTGGATGCCGTCACGCGCATTCCGCCTCGGAGCTGGCCACACCCAGCGCGCCCACACTGCCCACGCTCGCGTCGGCTTCGGGAACCTCCAGGCGGACGCCTTCCGGGGTTTCGCCGCGTGCCTGCCAGGGCCGCAGGACGGTCAGGCTCGGGCCGACCGCGGCCGCTGCGGACCAGCGCGGTACCAGCCTCCGCCGCCGGCCACGCGAGCCACGGGACTCGGCCAGAATGGTGCGCAGGACCCGCAGGCCGTCGGAAAAGGCGTTGAGGTTGCTGACTCCGTGAATACGGGGATGTTCGAAGCTCGGTATTTCCACCACGCGCAGACCGGCCCGGGCCACCCGCATGTTGATAACGGTCTCGACCTCGAAGCCGTCCCCCCATTCATAGACTTCGGAACGATCGCCCGGCTCCAGGTTGAGGGCGGGCAGGCAGTGCCGCCAGAACGCGTTGTAGCCGTAGCAGAGGTCCGAGTACCGGCAGCCCAGGAAAATGTTGACGAGGCCGCTGAGGAAAGCGTTGCCGGTCCGCCGCAGCCGGGTGATGTCGCTGCTGCCGCCACCGTTGATGAAGCGGGATCCCTTTGCGAAGTCCGCGCCGGCGGTGAGGGCCCGGACGAATTCGCCGATCTCCGCGGGGTCGGCCGAGCCGTCGGCGTCGAGCATGACGAGGATGTCACCGGTGGCCGCGGCGAAACCACATGCGAGCGCGTTTCCCTTGCCGCGGCGGGTCTGGCCGACAACTATGATGTCAGGACGCAGTGACCGTGCGACCGCGACCGTGTCGTCGGTCGACCGACCGTCGACGAGGACGATTTCGGCATCAGCGGGCAGGTTTTTGAAGACGTGCGGAAGGTTGCGTGCCTCGTTGAGCGTCGGAATAATGACGCTGACAGTCGGAATTTTGATGGTCGTCGGTAGGTCCGAGCGTCCGGACACCTGTCCCCCCATACGCTGGATGTCGGGATGCACCGTGGGTCAGGCGGACCCGAGCCGATGCGGTGCCCCCGGTTCTCTGTCGGCTTTCCCTGCGGTGGTCGCCGTTTCAGTGGTTTGACCCGGCGCTTCCTGACGGTGTGCCACGCCTGGCGGCGTACTTGGCTGTCGTCACATGCCCCCCCGGGCGCAGGACCGGCAGCCGTCATCACCTGTCTATTGCGTCATCTCCTGCCGTTGGACGTCCGTGATCTTCTGGTCGGCCAAAGGTGTCACGATCAGTGTTCCGCGAGCAGACGGCAGCCGCAAGGACTGTTGGCCGCGGGATCGTCGAGACACCCATGATCCAATTGGTTGATGATGATCCAATTGATTGACGAGAGTTCGCGGTCAAAAATTTAGCATCGCCCGCGGAGGCGGTCCCGGCCGGGCGGTGCGCTCAAATATTGTTTGCACGTTGTTTACAGTTTGTTCATTTTATGCGATCAGAAGCTCTGGCGATGAATCGCGATCCGCTGAAATCGTGACGCTGATATTGCTCAGCGTAGTTTTGATAACCAAGAGTAATGCAATGTTTGCACGGAGTTCTGATCGGGCAGGGCTCCGGGTGAGGGCTCGGAGCCGCCCTGGGCGTCGCCGGCCCGGATGTCCGCACAAATTCCCTCGCATCCGTGTGCCCGGCGTCCGAACGACGACAATGTGTTTTCCCGATCTTACATTCTGGTTCGTTGTTGAATTCTTGTGATCTTGTGATGAATTTCACCGTTGCCCGCGGGATCCCCTGCGGCCCGGGCCGGTCGGCCGTCTGAGCGACGCGCTCCTATGGCTCCTGCCGGCAGGACAATTATTATGCTGTTTTTTTGCGACCTGGGCGGTCCGGGAAGCCGGGAGTTCCGGCCGGCCCAGGGCCGGTGGATCTTCGTATCGCGCGGGGCGCTGCCCGGGCGTCCGACACCCGTCGGGCCCGGCCCGGCTAAGGACGCGGGCGGATCCGCGAGAAGGCGGGGCACGGGCAGCGTCCGCAGTCCGACCCGGGGCGGTAATGTCGGTGATCGACACGAGAATGACCACAGCGGCAGGTTGCCCACCATTGGGCCAGGCCGCCCCTGGCGGATCTTCGAGCGCGCGGGCAGCCGTCTGCGCCGGCCAGCGCCCAGCGGTGCCGGCACCGGTGTTCCCCCAGCTCGCGGTGTGCGTCTACGAGCACACTGAAAACGGTACCGGATATCCGTCCGGTACCGTTCCGGCGAGCCCGCTAGGCGGTCGGCCGGCGGCGATTCCCGGGTGGCCTGAGGTTTCGTTCGTGTATGTGCCGGGTAACCCGTGCGCGTCGCGCGCGGACCGCGGCGATGAGGACAACGACCGCGAAACCCAGCAGCAGGACAGGAGCTCGCAGAATCAGGTCGGATCCGATATTGATCGCCTTGCTCTTCAGCCCGCCGCCGCTGTCGCCCGACGACCGGGTGAATCCGACGCCAACGGCGATCAGCGCGTAGACCAGTGGCGGCGCGATGACGATCCCGAGGAGGTCGTCGGCGTGCACCCGGGTGGCGGCGAGGATGCAGCCGGCGATGAACAGGACGCCGAAGGCGACGCCCGGGGAGCCGGACAGCGCCACGTCGATGGCTGCGCCGACCGCCCCGGCCAGGGTGAGCAGGAGGGCCGCGCCGAGCGCGGTCAGGCCGCGCCGGCTGCCCATCACCACGGTGGGCGCCTCGTCGCCGCGTCGGCCCTGGGTGCGCCCGCGTCGAGCGGTTGGTGGGCCGGCACCTCTGGCGCGGCCGGACGGACCGGTCGACGGACGACGAGGTGGCGAGTTCACTTGGGCAAGGTACCGCCCGGCGTTGCCCCAGGTGTCACCGGCGAGTGTCATCTCCGCGCGGGACAGTTGAAAGCATCACTTTCGGTATTGACGTTAAAACGTTTGGCGACTCCCGGTGCTCCTCGACGAGATCATCCAGATGTACCGCCGGCCGTGCCCGCAAGTTCGGTCGCGGACAGTGCGCGTACGCCGGTTTTCACCGGCGACGGTGCCGCCAGTACGTCTTCCACCACCTCCATGGCGGCGAGCCTGCGTGCCGGCACCAGCACCCGGCTCTCCAGGGAGCCCACCGCCGTGTTGAAATCGGTCACCGTCCGGCTGAGCGAGCGGCCGAGCCTGTCCACATGCTCGCCGAGGGTGCCGAGGCGGGTGTAAAGATCCCTGCCCAGTTCGAAGATCTCCCTGGTCCGGCTGGTGAGCGCCTCCTGGGTCCACGCGTGGGCGACCGTACGCAGCATCGCGATCAGCGTGGTCGGGGTCGCGATGACGACCTTTTTCGCGGCGGCGTGCTCCAGCAGCGTCGGGTCCTTCTCCAGTGCCGGCGCGAGGAACGCCTCGGCGGGCACGAACAGCACGACGAACTCCGGGCTGGCGGGCAGGTGCCGCCAGTACGCCTTGGCGCCGAGCGAGTCCACGTGCGTCCGCAGGTGCCGGGCGTGCGCGGCCAGCCGCTCGTCCCGGGCCCGTTCGTCGCGGGCCTCGGCGGCCTCGAGAAAGGCCAGCAACGGCACCTTGGCGTCCACGACGATGTTCCTGCCGCCCGCGAGATGGACGACCATGTCCGGCCGCCGCACGCCGTCCTCGGTGCTGGTGACCGGCTGCTCGGTGAAGTCGCACCGGGCGAGCATCCCGGCGACCTCGACCACCCGGCGCAGCTGCATCTCCCCCCAGGCGCCGCGGGCCTGCGGCTTGCGCAGCGCCGTGACCAGCGCCGCCGTCTCGGCCCGCAGGCCCTCGGAAGCCTGTTGGACGCCCCGGACCTGCTCGACGAGGCCCGCGTACGCCTCCACCCGCGAGATCTCCAGCTCCGCGAGGCGCTGCTCCATCCGGCCCAGCGTCTCGCGCAGAGGGCCGACGAGGTGCTCGACCGCGGCCCGCCGCTGCTCCAGGTCGCCGGTGGCGTGGGCGCCGGCCTCCTGCAGCCGGGCCGTGGCGAGCTCCAGGAACTGCCGGCTCGCGCCCTCCAGCGCCTGCGCGGACAACGCCTGGAACGCCTCGCCGAGACGCTGCTGGCTGCGCTCGACCAGGCTCACCCGCTCGGCCGCGGACCGCCGCTCGTGGTCGAGCGCGCTGCGCATCCCCGCGAGGTCGACCTCGGCCAGCGCGGCCCGCTCCAGCGCGGCGTGCTCGGCCCGGCGCAGCGCCTCCAGCTCGCGGGCTGTCCGGCTGTGCTCGGCCACGAGGGCGTCGAGCCGGGCGTCGCCGGCCCGGCGGCCGCCCGCGAAGCCGCCCCCGGCCCCCAGCAGCAGCCCGACGAGAAAGAGCAGCATGGTCGTGGCGTCCATGGTGCACAGGCAATCACGGACGTCCGACACTTTTCCGGAGGAACCGCCGGCAGCGCCCCGGCCACCTGACGACGACCGGCTCACCGGAGGCCGCCGACGGGCCCGGAGAGTGCCCCCGGCCGGGTGCGCGCAGCTCCTGGCCGACCGCGGCCAGCGCGGTCAAGGTGGCCCGCTCAGGCGCCCGCCGCGGCGCCGGGAACGAGCGGATGCACCCGGAAGCTGCCACAGAAAGTGACAGACTGTGGCAGATCGAGGCTGTGGGTGTCACCCGGCGGGGTCACCCGCAGACCGGTGTAGGACGGGCAGGCCGTCTGGTTCCCGGACGGGACGACCGTCCACTCGACACCGGCGGAGGCGCTGCCGTTCGGCTCCAGCACGACACGCCGCTGCTCGGTCACCGGGAAGATGGAGCCGATGGTGCTGCGGGCGGCGTCCGCGGCGTCCCGGCCCGTGGCGTCCCGGGCGGCCACCCCCGGATAGCCGGTGAGGGCACAGGCGTCGCGCGTCCCGTTCGTGAACACGATCACCAGGCCCTGGTGGCCCATGCCGCTGCCGCCGGGCGGCGGGGCGGTCGACAACTGCAGGTCCGCGGCGGTGCAGCGGCCCGGGACGGCGCTCACGCCGGCGCCTCCGGTGCCACCGGTACCGGTACCGGCGCGGGTACCGGTACCGGTACCCGCGGCCACCGGCGCGTTCGCCGGCGCCGTGCCCCCGGCCCCCGGCGGGAGGGACGGGCCCACCCCGGCGGCTCCTGGACCCGCGCCGTCCGCGCCGGCGCAGGCCGCGCACGCCACCGCGGCCGCGAGGACGGCCAACGCCCGCGCGGCCGCTCTCCCGGCCCCGCCACCCCCGCCGGCTCCACCGGTCCTACCGGCTCCACCGGTCCTACCGGCTCCACCGGTCCTACCGGCCAGGCCGGCCCTGCCGTCCTCACAGGCACCGTAGGTCTTGTGGGCCCCACCTCTGCCGCTCTCACCCAGGACGAGTTTCATGGGCCTCACCCTCCCGCCATGCCACCAGCGGCTACACCTCCTCGATGTTGCCCTCCGGCGGCACGGGATGGAAGCCGGCGGCACGCAACGGCACAGGACGGGCGGCGGGTTCCGGGCCCGGCGGGCGCGGCCCTGTTCGGTGCGGCGGCCCGTGGCCGATGGCCACCGGCGGCCGGCGGCCGGCAGGCGACGCGGCCGGCACCGTAGACTGCGGCCCCATGGGCCTGTCGATCGGGATCGTCGGACTACCCAACGTCGGCAAGTCGACCTTGTTCAACGCGCTGACCCGCAACGACGTGCTGGCCGCGAACTACCCGTTCGCCACCATCGAGCCGAATGTCGGCGTCGTCGGGGTTCCCGACCCCCGGCTCGACCGGCTCGCCGAGGTCTTCCACAGCGCCCGCACGGTGCCGGCGACGGTGAGCTTCGTCGACATCGCCGGCCTGGTCCGCGGCGCCTCCGAGGGGCAGGGGCTCGGCAACAGGTTCCTGGCCAACATCCGCGAGTCGGACGTGGTCTGCCAGGTCGTCCGGGTCTTCTCCGACCCGGACGTCGTCCACGTGGACGGCCGGGTCGACCCCGCCGACGACATCGCCACCATCAACACCGAGCTCGTCCTCGCCGACCTGCAGACCATCGACGCGCGCCTGCCCAGACTGGAGAAGGAAGCCCGGGCCGACAAGGGCAAGCAGGGCCTGCTCGCCGCCATGAAGCACGCCCGCGAGGTGCTCGACGCCGGCCGCACCCTCTCGTCCGAACCGGGTGTGGACACGGCGGCGCTGCGGGAGCTGTTCCTGCTGACGGCCAAGCCGTTCCTGTACGTGTTCAACGTCGACGAGGACGCCCTCGCTGACGAGGGCCGGCGCAAGGAGCTCGCCGCGCTGGTCGCCCCCGCCGACGCGGTGGTGCTGTGCGCGAAGGTCGAGGCCGAGCTCACCGAGCTCCCCGACGAGGACGCCGCCGAGCTGCTGGCCTCCCTCGGGCAGTCCGAGAGCGGCCTGGCGCAGCTGGCCCGGACCGGCTTCCACACGCTGGGCCTGCAGACCTACCTGACAGCCGGGCCGAAGGAGGCGCGGGCCTGGACGATCAAGGCCGGCGCGACCGCACCGGAGGCCGCGGGCGTCATCCACACCGACTTCCAGCGCGGCTTCATCAAGGCCGAGGTGGTCTCCTTCGACGACCTGACGGCGGCGGGCTCGATGGCCGCCGCCCGCGCCGCCGGCCGCGTCCGCGTCGAGGGCAAGGACTACGTCATGGCCGACGGCGACGTTGTCGAGTTCCGTTTCAACGTGTAGCCCCGCCTCCGCCGGTCAGTGGCGGATCAGCCGTTTCCGGTCGGCGCCCCAGACGTCCCAGGCGGATTTCCGGTTGCCGGTGATGTCGTTGTCCTCGAAGCGCCCGGCACCGTTGTCGTAGACGAACACGCCGTGTTCCTGGGAGTT
>NZ_CEVIVC010000010.1:25339-41581 GCF_982290645.1 Protofrankia sp. CiP1_Cm_nod4 | reverse complement strand
GGTGATGCGGTTGCGGCGGACCGTCGGGTTCCCGCCGGACTCCACGGTGATGTTGGACCGGGCGTTGCCGGTGATGTCGTTGTCCTCGAACAGCCCGGCGCCGTTGTCGTGGACGAAGACGCCGCTTCGCTGGGAGTTGGCGATGCGGTTGCCGCGCACTCTCGGATTCCCGCCCGAGGCCACCACGATGTTGGACCGGACGTTGTCGGTGATGTCGTTGTCCTCGAACAGCCCGGCGCCCTTGCCGTGGACGTGCACGCCGCGGCCGGACACGTAGTGGACACGGCAGCGGTGGACGTGGGGGTCGGCGTCGCCGTGGACGGCCACGCCGGCGGACGCGCTCCCGCTGATGTCGCAGCCGTCCAGGACGAGCCGGCCGGTGCGGATGTCGACCACCGGCGCCTCGCCCGGCTGCCCGGTCGCCCGCAGCGTCAGCCCGCGCACCGACCCGTTCGCCGCGGTGAACACCACCACGCTGCCCGCGCCGGCCACCACGGTGATCTCCTCGACCGGCCCGTCCCCGACGATCTCCAGCGGCTTGTCGAGGATGAGCGGCCCGGGGTAGAGCCCGGGGCGGATCACGATCCGGTCGCCGGGCCGGGCGGCGCGGACCGCCGCGTCCACGGTGGAGAAGTCCCCCCGGCCCAGCGCGTCGACCACGTGTACCTCTACCGGGTGCGCCCGCACCGGACGCCCGGCGCGGTGACCCGCCGCGCCGTCGCCGGGCGTGCCGGGGAAGCTCCTCCCGGGCGCCGGCGCGCCTACGGCGAGCGCGTCGCGGATGCGGCGGGCCAGCACGGCTGTCGCCCGGCGGCTGCCCGGGCTCGACAGGTCGTGGAAGCGGCGTTCCCGCCAGTCGGTGTACTGCCGGGCGGCCAGCGCGGTGAGCAGGGCGTCGCCGGCGGCCCGTCCCGGTGTTTCCAGCTCCGGGACGCTGATCCAGTACACCGGTAGGATCAGGTCGGTACGGTCGAGCTGGCGTTCCCGGTCGACGAAACGGGCCAGCTCCCGCTGGCACTGCGGGCTGGCCACGAACGCCGGGGTCACGATCGGTATGAAGAACGTGACCGCGTCCAGGGAGCGGTTGATTCGTTCCTCCCAGGCCTGGCCCCAGGCGATGTCGTCCCGGTCCTGGAAGATCTGTAGCTCGCGGCGCCCGGTCTGCGCGCGCAGCTCGCCCTCGAGCCGCCGCCGGAACGCTGTGATCAGGCCGCTGTCGTGCTCGTCGTCGTCGTGTGCGTAGCTCAGGAAGGCCGCTGGCTCACCATCCGATCGACCCGCCACCCGTGCTCCCCGACAGTTCTCCGGCCAACGATTCAACAACTCATTGTGTACTCTATGTGATCATTACTGGACGGAGGGTAGTTGATTGCGGGTGGGGCAGGTCATGTGCCGGCGTCGCTCGGGTCCGCGATGCCGTGCTGGCGCAGGATGTCGGAGATCCGGGACGCCAGGGCGATGTCGAGGTCGGTGACACCCCCTTGTGAGTGGGTCCAGACTGTGAAGATCGTCATTCCGGGCACCTGATCAATAACGGGGTGATGGTTCATCTCGTTCGCGACAGTCGAGATCTTCCTGACCGCCTCGCTGGCGGTCTCCTCGTCCATGGCGACCCTGCGGACGATCGTCGATGTGTCGCCGCTCCACCCCGGCAGCGCGCTAAGGGCGTCGGCCACGCGGTGTGCGTCCAGCTTGGTGGGCATGGAGGAACCTCCGTCTGGTCCGGCCGGGCGGCCGTCGGATGGTGGCCGCCCGTGCCGTGCGTCCGCTGTGTCTGCTGTGCGTCCTCTTCGTGGCAGGCAGAGCCTGCTCGTTACGGAGCCCGCTCGTTACAGTGTCGTTCGTTATGAAGTCGTCCGGCATCCCGCGCGTGGTGGTGGCAGCGGCACTTGTTGATGTTCAGGGGCGGGTGCTGGCATGCTGTAGGCGAGGTCCGTCCGCGCTCGCCGGCGGCTGGGAGTTCCCCGGCGGCAAGGTCGAGCCCGGTGAGGACGAGGCCGCCGCTCTCGTCCGCGAGTGCCGGGAGGAGCTCGGGGTCGACATCGAGGTCGGCGCGCTCCTCGGCGAGGTGCCACTGCCGGCGGACGGCTGGGTGCTGCGGGTGCGTTTCGGGCGGATCGTCACGGGCGAGCCCAGGCTGATCACGCATTCGGCGCACCGCTGGCTCGCGCGGGACGAGCTCGACGACGTCCCCTGGCTGGCCCCGGACGCGCCGCTCATCGAAGATCTTCGCCGGCGCCTGGGCGCGACGTCGCCGGACACCCGGTCCGGCATCTGACCCGGCTTCGGTGCCTGGTCCGGTGCCTGCCTGGTCCGGTGTCTGGCTGGTCCGGTGTCTGGCTGGTCCGGTGTCTGGCTGGTCCGGTGTCTGGCTGGTCCGGCATCGGATCCGGCATCTGGCCGGGGCCCTGTCCGGGCCGGCGCTGGGCCGGCGGCGGGCTGCTAAAGTCAACGGATAGTTTCGATGATTACACTTTCTGTTGCCATCGACCGTCAGGTCGCCGGTATCCGTACCATGATGGTGGACACTCGCGGGCCGGGTCCGGATACGACGGTCTTCCAGACGCTCCCGCCTGGCGCGCGGCGTGTCCCGTCAGGTAGGACGGTGCGTCCCACCTGACGGGTCGGCGCGACCGCTGGCCGGCATCACCGTTGTCCGGCATCACTAGTCCAGGGGCGGCCGCCCCACGTCCCCACCGGAGCCTGTCACCGTGTCTGTCCGTGCCGATCTGCGTAATGTTGCGATCATCGCCCATGTCGACCACGGCAAGACGACGCTCGTCGACGCGATGCTGCGGCAGTCCGGTGCCTTCGGCGAGCACTCCGAGGCCACCGACCGGGTGATGGACTCGATGGACCTCGAGCGCGAGAAGGGCATCACGATCCTCGCCAAGAACACCGCGGTCCAGTACGGCGACGTCACGATCAACATCGTGGACACGCCGGGCCACGCGGACTTCGGCGGCGAGGTCGAACGCGGCCTGTCCATGGTGGACGGGGTCGTGCTGCTCGTCGACGCGAGCGAGGGGCCGCTGCCGCAGACCCGGTTCGTCCTGCGCAAGGCGCTGGAGGCCCGGCAGCCGGTCATCCTGGTCATCAACAAGGTGGACCGCTCCGACGCCCGGATCGCGGAGGTCGTCGACGCCACCTACGAGCTCTTCCTCGACCTGGACGCGGACGAGACCCAGATCGACTTCCCGATCGTCTACTGCAACGCCAAGGCCGGCCGGGCCTCGCTCGACCGCCCCGCCGACGGCGGCAACCCCGACTCGCCCGACCTCAAGCCGTTGTTCGACGTGCTGTTGACCACCATCCCGGCGCCGGTCTACGACCCCGAGGCGCCCCTGCAGGCGCTGGTCACCAACCTCGACGCGTCGCCCTACCTCGGGCGGCTGGCGCTGTGCCGCATCCACAACGGGACGCTGCGGCGCGGGCAGACCACCGCGCTGTGCCGCGCCGACGGCCGCGTCGACCGGGTAAAGATCACCGAGCTGCTGGTCACGAAGGCGCTGGAGCGGGTGCCGGGCGAGCAGGCGGGGCCCGGCGACATCATCGCCGTCGCCGGCATCCCCGACATCATGATCGGCGAGACGCTGGCCGACCCGGACGACCCCCGGCCGCTGCCCGTCATCACCGTGGACGAGCCGTCGATCAGCATGACGATCGGCATCAACACCTCCCCGCTCGCCGGCAGGTCCGGCACGAAGTTGACCGCGCGGCTGCTGCGCAACCGGCTGGACGCCGAGCTGGTCGGCAACGTCTCCATCCGGGTGCTGCCGACGCAGCGGCCGGACACCTGGGAGGTCCAGGGCCGCGGCGAGCTGGCGCTGGCGATCCTGGTGGAGCTGATGCGCCGGGAGGGCTTCGAGCTGACCGTCGGCAAGCCGCAGGTCGTCACCAGGGAGATCGACGGCAAGCGGCACGAACCGGTCGAGCGGCTCACCATCGACGCTCCCGACGAGTACCTCGGGACGCTCACCCAGCTGCTGGCGGTCCGCAAGGGACGCCTCGAGCAGATGATCAACCACGGCACCGGCTGGATCCGGATGGAATACCGGGTGCCGGCCCGGGGGCTGATCGGCTTCCGCACCGAGTTCCTGACCGAGACCCGCGGCACCGGGCTCATGCACCACGTCTTCGACTCCTACGAGCCGTGGTTCGGCGAGTTGCGCACCCGGGCGACGGGGTCGATGGTGGCCGACCGCGCCGGCGTGGCGACCGCCTACGCCCTGTACAACCTGGGGGAGCGCGGCACCCTGTTCATCGGGCCAACCACCGACGTCTACGAGGGCATGATCGTCGGGGAGAACTCCCGCGCGGACGACATGGACGTCAACCCCACCAAGGAGAAGAAGCTGACCAACATGCGTTCGTCCACCGGGGACGAACTGGTGCGGCTGACCCCGCACCGGCAGCTCTCCCTCGAGCAGGCGCTGGAGTTCTGCCGCGAGGACGAGTGCGTCGAGGTCACCCCCGGCCCGGTCCGGCTGCGCAAGGTCGCGCTGACCGCGGCCGAGCGGGAGAAGCTCCGCTCCCGCCGCCGCGCCAACTGACCCCGACGGCCGCGGCAGCCCCGGACCGAGGCCGGCCGTTGCCAGGGCCCGCTATCGTCGGCCGTTTCGATATTTTTCCCGGAAGTATTTCTCGCACAGGAACGCTATCGGGATGCCGGCCGCCGTGAGGGCATCCCGATGGTGCCACCAGTCGCTGTCCGTGCCGACCGCGATACGAGCTCCGCCGTGTGCGGCGGCTGTCGCCACGAACTTGCGGTCGGACGGATCGAAGTCGGCGAGAGCGGCGTCGTCCGGGAATTCCAGAAAATTTCCTTCGGCGTCCGGTGTGATCTCGACCCGGCTGCAGCATGCCTCGTTGTACTGGTTGTTCTGCGCCCAGCGAAAGAAGGCGTCGCCGATGCCGGGCTGGCCGGAGAAGTTCAGATGCCTGGCATATTCAGCTGTGATGAGACCGAGCGTGTCCAGCACGATTCCGCCGTGGGCGACCAGGTCCTGTAACAGGCCGATGCAGGCCAGCTCGCATTCCGCCGGCCATTCGTCACGGCCGTTGGCCACGATGGCGACGCCCGTGCCGACGACATGTTCCGGCGTCGGCTGCCAGACGCCGGGTCGTGGTCAGGCATCCGTGCCTCCGCGGGCTGTGCGCAGCCGATGCTCGGCAGACAGGCGCGCGACCGTCGCGATGTCGCTGAAGTCGTCCCCGAAGAATCCGTCGGGCCAGTTCCTGATATTGCCGGTCTCGTCCAGCTCCAGCTCTCGTAGCACTGATCCGTCCGGGCCGTACTCCACGAAGTAGAGCGCTACGTCGCCAGCGGTCACGACTCCCTCGGCAAGGCGACGCTGCAACCGCCGTAGCAGATGTTCGCTGTGGCTTTCGATCAGGAACTGAACGCCCTGCGTCCGCGCGGCGTCGATGAAAACGTCGGCCAGCTGTGACTGGACGCTCGGATGCAGGTGGATCTCGGGCTGCTCGAAGATGACCGTGCCGCTTCTCTCGGCATAATACGACTGGACGAGCACGGGGAGGATCTGGGAGACACCGAATCCGACGTCGGTCAGCAGTACCTCGGGGGAGTCAGGCCGTGTCCGCACCACCAGCTCGAATATCCGCCGTCCCGCGACGAGCTCCCGCAGTTCGAACGAATGGATGACCTTCATGTCCCGCAGCCAGCGCCCGACCTGTTCCGGTAGGGACGCGCCGCTGCCGTCCCGCACCGGGCCCGAGACGGAGCCGGCGGTTATCTGTGCGGCCAGCAGCGCCTCGACCGCCCGCTCGCCCTTCTTCCCGACATCGGACGGGACGGTGCCCGTCCACAGGTAGCTTCTTCTCGGGTTCTCCCGCATCGGGCCGACGTATGAGATCTTGGCCAGGGCTCGTTCGAACTCGTATTCCAGACCGCCGAGTGCGTTTATCTCGGTGGGTGGGATATCGTCGAGTTCCGGGAATCCATAGAATCTTGTCGGAACTCCGAGATTGTGTCTTTCGCTGTGGCTGACGCTGTGCAGGCGGTAGGAGTCCGGTCCGTTCCGATTCACCGAGAAATACTCGTTCGCGATCGAGTAGCCGAAGTTGTCGACGGCAAGTGGTCCGTCGGGGGCCTGTATGATCTTCGCGTCGAAGTGCAGTGGGGCATAGTAGTCGTCCAGGAGGATGAAGCCTTCGAGGAGGTCGGTTCTTTCGCCGGTCCAACTGATGGTGAACGACAGGCTGTCGGCTGCCCGGTGGTTGTGAACAAGATCGTTGAAGGTGCCCAGTTCGACGAGGGAGTTTGCGTCACCGAGGTCGAGAACGCGCCGGCGGTCGGTGTTGGCCGCGCTCTGTCTGAGTAGCAGCAGGAGTTGGATCAGGCTGGTCTTTCCGGAGCTGTTCGCCCCGAACAACACGGTGACCGGGGCGAGTCTGATGGCACCGGAGTCCCGCCAGCTCTTGAAATTCTGTATGCGCAGGCCGGTCAACATGGTTCCCTCCTTCGAGGATCTCCGTCTATTCTGACAGAGCGTGAGCACCGGCTCCGATGTGCGTCGTGCGTGGCAGACCATGGCAACGTGGGGCGCCGGTCCCCGGGGCGGTGCCACGGCGGTCGGGCCTGCGGGCTAGGTCGGTTCGGTCGTCATGCTGCTTTCCCGACCGGCTGATCTCCACTTGGCCGTGGCTGACCGTGCCGTACAACATGCCGTGTCCGCGACGGTACCCGGACGGCAGCGGGAAACCGCAGTCGCCAGGAGGCCGTGCCACGCCGGGGGAACGCGCTGGCGTGCACCAAATCATAATTAATCATAGCACATCATGATATATAGGGATCAAAGCGGACAATATCGAAATATCAGTCAAAGCGTCAGCCGCTGTGGAGGGTGTGTTCGATGAGGAGGGCCGCGCCGAGCTCGAGGATGTCCTCGGACAGCGGTCTGCCCAGCAGTTCCTTGGCCTGTGCGAGCCGGTAGCTGACCGTCTTGTGGTGCACGTGCAGCAGCCGGGCGGTGCGTGTTCTGCTGCATCCCTGGGAAAGGAACGTCAGCAGCGTTTCGCGCAGCCGCCGGCAGTCCTCGTTGCGGCGGCCGAGGGCGCCGAGACGTTCGTCCGCGAGCCGCTGGGCGCGCCCGGGGTCGGCGCACAGCAGCGCGGCGAGTTCGACGTCACGGTGCCGGACCACGCCGGCGCCGGCCTGCCCGCTCAGCCGTGCGACGCGCTCGGCATCGCGGGCCTGGTAGTGGGACCGGCGGAACCCGGCCCGGCCCCGTCCCACGGATCCCATGCCGCCGAGCGTTCCGACCAGCGGAGTAGCCGCGATCCTGGCCAGGGTGTCCTCGTCCGGCCGGGCCGGCCAGCCGAACCAGGCCCACCACGTGCCGTCGCCCACCGGCAGCGTGAGCACCGCTGACGCGGCCGCGGCGCCCAGGTCGTCCAGCGCGCGCCGGACGTCGCCACCGGCGCCGGTCGGCGCGAGCACCATTGCCACGTGATGGGCCCGCACGTCGTAGCGGAGCAGTGAGCTCACCGCGATCTCGTCCACCGGGTCGTCGGCGACGAGCTCACAGATGAGGTCGCTGGGCGCGCGGTGCTGGAAGACACGCGGGACGTGCCCGCCGAACTCGGCGTGGTACTCGTCGACCAGGTGCGCGCAGGAGTGGTCGACGAACGTGAAGATGTGCTGGGAGGACAGCGACAGGACCTCGCGCAGCAGGTCGAGGTCGGCCACCCGTTCGCCGACGTGGGCGCTCCACATCTGCCAGAGCAGCCCGTGGCCGTAGTGGTAGGCGCGCAGCAGGTCGGTGACGTCCCCGCCGCCGAGGATCGAGTGGCGCAGCAGGTTGCGGGCGCCCAGGGGCGGCTCGATCGCCGTGGCCGGGATGCCGAAGGCCAGCGTGGAGAAGATCGCACCGACGTTCTGGTCGGTGCTCTCGCGCACCGCGTCGACGGCCGCCGGCGTCCGGTTCGGTACCAGGGTCGGCTGGCCGGCGAGAACCTGTTCGGTGATCTCGGCGGCGATCTCGGTGGAGCGCAGCAGCAGTTCGTGTGCGCAGCGCTGGATCGCTTCCGTGGCGGATGCGTACTCGGCCGGTTTCGGAGCGTCTAACGCGGGCTCCGTGTCGCGCTTCCCGGGCATCGGCCGAGCGTAACAGTTTCTCCGGTGAGAAGTGGTGTACGTCACATCAAGCTTGTCCCTTCTGCCGGCTCCCCTGCTCCGTTCGGGACAGCCCACCCCCGCGCCGCGGGATACCGCCGGTCGTCGCTGGCGGTCCGGGTGACGCCCGTCCCGCAGCCTTGCCAGTGCCGGATATTGGCGCACCGATCGTGCTCCGCCACAATTCCTGCCAACAGGAAAACCGGCGCGGCCGAAGCAGGTGAAAACCTTTCCCGCCGCGTGGGAACACATACCCGACGATGCGGGGGCCCGCATGCTGACCGCTGAAAAAATCCTACCCCGGGGCCATGACAAAAACGCGCCCCAGCCGGCCTGGATCGAAGATCTGCGTGGCCGCTACACCACCGAGAGGGAGATCGACGCGATTCTCACCCGTCGGCTCGGGCGACGCGCCGGCCCGGGTTATGCGCCGCAGTCCCTGGCCACGCTGCGGGCCGGTGTGGAGGCGCTGCTGCACGACGAACTCGACGAGCCCTTCACCGTCCTCGACACCCGCTGGCTGACCGGCGGCGCGTCGAAGGTGCAGATGGCCTTCACCCTCGACTGGGTCGAACCGGGTGTCGGCCGCACCCGGACACCGATGGTCCTGCGGATGGAACCGGCCGAGTCGATCGTCGAGACCAGCCGATTACGGGAGTTCCAGCTGATCAGGGCCATGCGGGGGGTCGTGCCGGTGCCCCCGGCGTACTGGGTCGACGCGGACGGCAGCCACCTGCCCTATCCGGCACTGATCTACGGTTTCGCGCCGGGGGCGACCAGGCCCTCGACGGCGACCAGCGGTGTCAGCGGGCTCGGCATCAACTTCGGGCCCGCGTTGCGCGGCCCGCTGGCCTCGCAGTTCGTCGAGCACCTCGCCGCCGTCCACACGTTCGACTTCAGCGGCGCGCAGCTCGGCGCATTTGACGTCCCGCAGGCCGGGACGCAGAGCGTGGAATGGGGCCTGAACTGGTGGGCCCGCGTCTGGGAGGAGGACTGCGGCGAGGAGGTGCCCCTGATGAACCTCGCCGCCCACTGGATGCGCCAGAACATGCCGCCGGCCGACCGCATCTGCGTCGTCCACGGCGACTACCGGGCGGGGAACTACCTGTTCACCGAGGCCGACGCCCGCATCACGGCGTTGCTGGACTGGGAACTCGGCCGGCTCGGCGACCGCCACCAGGACCTCGCCTACCTGGCCACCCCCGTCTTCGGTCACCTCGCGGAGGACGGCGCCACCTTCCTGGCCAGCGGCCTGCTGCCGCCCGACGAGCTCTACGAGGCGTACGAGAAGGCGTCGGGGCTCACCGTCGACCCCCGCCGGCTGCATTTCTACAAGATATACAACGCGTTCTTCCTCGCTGCCCTGACGCTCGGGACGGGATATCGGATCGCTCGCGGTGGGAAAACGCACCAGGACGTTCTCGTAGCCTGGCTGATCGGGATTGGGAGTCTGTTGCTGGACGAGATACGCATGCTTCTCGAGAAAGGTTTCTGACAATGATGGTGCGCCCTGACACCCAGCTCCGGACGATTATCAGGGCAATGACGGAGGTTGTCCTGCCCGCGGTCGACCCGGCCAACCAGATGGCCCAGGAACAGGCCCAGGTGGTGGTCGGCACCCTCCTGCTGATGGCCGAGCGGTTACCCCTGCAGTTCCAGTTCGACCGCGACGAGCTACAGCGGCTGACCGACTTCGCCGAACAGCTCGCGGGGGTGGCGAGCGGGGGGCCGCGGACGTCGGATCTGATCACCCGTCTCGCCGCGGACGCGCGGGCCGGCAGAGACGTCCTGGAACGCGCGAAGGCCGACCCCGCCGAGCTGGTGGACACCGTCCGCCAGCTACGGGCCGTCGCGGGCGCCGTCGTCGACACCGTCTTTGCCGACGCCGCCGCCGCGCCCTGCCGCGACGCGGTATGGCACGAGGTACTGACCATGTCCCGCGATCAGCTCCTCCGGGAGCGGGCGTGGGTCCTGCCCCAGGGGTTCGAGCAGGACCCGTCGAGCCTGCCGTCCCTCGACAGCCTCCTCGGGACGGCCGCTGCCACCGGATAAAGCCCCCACCTGGTCACCCGGCGCCGGCCTTACGCGTCCCGGCGTCCCGGCGTCCCGGCCATGACCGCTGGGCCGATCCGTGGCCCCGACCGGCCCAGCCGTCCCGTCCGTGCCTGCTGTCCGCGTCCTGTCCTGTCCGGTCCCGGTCCTGTCCTGTCGATGACCGTTCCGCGGACGGAGTACGAGCCGAAGGAAACGTCATGAGTGCCGATCTCGCACGCTTCGAGGGTGTCGTCTCGGACGACAACCAGCCTCTGTGGAACCAGAGCTACTACCTGAACTTCTACGACCCGCGGACCCGCATCGGCTGCTTCGTCCGGATGGGTCTGCTGGAGAACCAGCGGCACGCCAACAACTGGCTGATCGTCTTCCGGGACGGCCTGCCGGTCTTCGTCCGCACGAACCTCACCCTGCCCTACACCGACGACCGCCCGGAGAAGGGCGTCACCCTGGCGGGTGTGCACGTGCGGTCGCTGTCCCCGCTGTCGAGCACCCGGGTGACGTTCGCCGAAGGCGACTTCGGCCTCGATCTGCGGTGGGACACGATCTACCCGCTTGCCGACTGCATCGCCCTGACCCGGGACGCGGAGGGCTCGTTCGCCCGGGAGATGGCCCAGGTCCATCTGGAGGGCCCCTGCACGGTCGCCGGGCAGGTCACCGTCCGGGGCAGGCGGACCGAGGTCGCCGGCAGCGGGTTTCGTGACGTCGCCGCTGGTGTCCGTAACTGGGACGGTGTCCGGCACTACCGTCTCGCCTGGCCGGTCTTTGACGACGGCACGGCGTTCGCCGGCGTCCACGGCGTGTCGACCGGGGGCGCCGACGCCTACATGCGGATGTTCCACGACGGCCGGCAGTGGCTGCGCGTCACCCGTATCGACGATCACAACGAGTACGCGCCCGGCCCCTTCCAGGTCTCGCGAATGGACTGGGCGTTCACCGACGAGAAGGGGCGGACGTCCGGTTTCACCGCCCGGCCGCTGTTCAGCTGGTTGCTGCCCCAGGACTCGTTCGTGATCTGTGAGCAGATGATGGAGTACCGCCTGGCCGACGGCACGCTCGGCTACGGCCTGTGCGAGGGCGGTTTCCGGCTGCCATGGAGCGTCCCGAGCCCGGCCGGGCAGCCCGACGGGAGCAGCCAGGTGGCTGTGGGCAGCGGGCAGGGCGGTGGCTGACGGCGCCGGCTGGCAGCAGCGGTTGGCGGCACCGACTGATCGAGCTGGACACACCCTGCCCCGCCCGCGGTCGTCGATCTCGTACGGTCGTCGATGTGAATGCCATCGGTGCGGATATCCCGGGGGACGCTCCCGGGGACGTCGCCAGTCGCCTCCCCGGAGATACGGTGTCCGCCCGCCGTCCGGCCGGGCCGCCGGCGCGGCGGATCGTGTTCGTGCACGCGCATCCCGATGACGAGGTGATCGGTACGGGCGTGACCATGGCGTCCTACGCGGCGGCGCCGGACACCGCGGTCACCCTGGTCACCTGCACGCTGGGGGAGATGGGCGAGGTGCTCGTCCCGGGGCTGGCCAACCTGCGGTCGGATCTCGGCGACCAGCTCGGCGGGTACCGGATGGGGGAGCTGGCCGCGGCCTGCGCGGCGCTCGGCGTCAGCGACCAGCGCTTCCTCGGCGGGGCCGGCCGCTGGCGGGACAGCGGCATGATGGGGACCCCGGGCAACGACGACCCCCGCTGCCTGTGGCGGGCCGACCTCGACGTCGTCACCGCCGCGCTCGTCGGCATCGTCCGGGAGGTCCGCCCGCAGGTGCTCGTCAGCTACGACGCGAACGGCGGCTACGGGCATCCCGACCACATCCGCGCCCATCAGGCCACCGTGCGCGCGTTCGACGCGGCGGCCGACCCGGGCTTCGCACCCGAGGCCGGCCCGCCGTGGCAGCCGCTGAAACTGTACGAGACAGCCATGCCGCGCTCGGTGCTCCAGGCCGGGATCGACTACTTCCGCTCGGCGGGCACCGGCCAGGAGCTGCTCGCCGGGGTGGAGTCGGCCGAGGACGTGCCGATGACGGTGCCGGACGAGGCCGTCACCACCGAGATCGAGGCGAATCCCTACTATGAGGCGAAGGTCGCGGCGATGCGGGCGCACGCCACCCAGATGACGACGGACGGCTTCTTCTTCGCGCTGGCGGACGGTATCGGCCATCGTGCGTGGGGTACCGAGCACTACGTCCTCACCCGGGGCAGGCGCGGGCCGGGCGCCGGGCCGTACGGGCGGGAGACCGACCTGTTCGCGGGGGTGGATCTCGATGTCCGTGACTGATCGCCGAGCCGGTCGGGCGAGCGGGGCGGGACATGGCCGGGATGGCCGGGATGGCCGGGATGGCCGGGGCGGCCGCGCGGGCGGGGGGCACATGGCCGGTGAAGATCTTGAAATGTCCCGCCTGTTCCTGGGCTCGGCCTACACGTTCGGTGCCTTCGGGGGGCTTGGGCTCGGCCTCTACGGGGTGTTCCTCGTGCCCGCGGGCCCGCGTACCGGCGGGGTGCTGCTGTCGGTCGGCGTCGCCGTCGCCGTGGTCGGGAACACGGGCCTGGCGGTGCTGGCGCGCTGGCTGACCGGCACCCGGCTCGGCGCCGTGATCCCGCTGGCCGGCTGGGTGCCGGTCGTGCTGTGGCTGGCCGCCGCGCGTCCCGAGGGGGACCTGCTGCTGCAGGCCAAGGCCGCCGGATACCTGTTCATGGTCCTCGGCGCGCTCGCGCCGGTGGTCGTGGCGATGATCGGGCTGCCGCCGCGCGGCCTGTCCGCCGTGCCGCTGCCCGGCCCGCGCGGCCGGTGACCGCCGCGGCCCGGCCCGGTCCGGACACGGCCGGTCCTTCGGCCCCGCCGGCTTCCCGGCTTCCCGGCTTCCCGCCTTCCCGGGCTTCGCCCCGGAGTTGGCCGAGCCCGGCTCCGGGCCCGTTGAGCCCAGCTCGGGGCCAGCCCTGGGCCAGCCTCGGGGCCAGCCCAGGGCCTGCTTCAGGAGCTGGGTCAGTTCAGGCGCGCCCGGGCGGCATGCGCGGCCTCGCGGGCGGCCGCCGCGGCGGCCGGCTCCAGCGGCCCGACCGCGTCGGCGAACGCCGTGAGATCCTCGGCGCCGCCCAGGAAGTCGCCGAGACGCACGCGCAGCTCCCCGCGCTCCCGGCGCAGGTGCACCGGGTGGTGGGGCAGCAGCAGGGACAGCTCGACGGCCCACAGCCGTGTCGTGGTGGCCTCCGTCCGGGCCGCCCAGACCCGGATGTTGCCCAGCACCCGCATCAGCAGGTCCACCGGGCCCATCGGCGCGAGGTACGCGCGGGTGAACGGCGCCCCGGTGGAGCGGACCCGTTCCGCGGCCTCGTGCACCGTGATCAGCCGGCCGCCGCAGAACGGGTCGACCAGGACGTTGCGGCCGGGCGAGCCGATACCGACGATGACGTGTCCGGGCAGCCCGACGGGATAGGCCGGGATCCCGAGGCGGCGGGCGACCTCCACCCAGACCACGGACAGCATGATCGGCAGGCCGCGCCGGCGGCGGAGCACCGAGCTGAGCAGAGAGGAGGACAGGCTGTCATAGTCCGCGGGGTCACCGTGGAATCCGCCTCGTACCCCGAGCGACTGCCGCAGGATCTCGGCGGCGGTGCGCACGTCCAGGCCGGCGAGCGTCTGGCCGGCGGCCGGCCCTTCCGCCGTGCCGGCGGCCGCGCCACCGGCGCCGCCAGCGCTGTCGGGGTCCCGAGCGGTGGCATCGGCGAGCCGGCCGGTCTGCGCGGCCAGCGCGTCCAGCTGGGCGAGCTCCCGCGCCGGGTCGAGGCCGGCCTCGGCCTCGGCCGCGATCAGCAGGCAGGCCAGCCCGAGATCGACGGGCTCCTGCCGGACGGTTTCAGCAAACTGGCGTCGTGTCCGTACAGTCATTGCGGGTTCGCCTCCGTCTGCCCCGCGGCCTGCCCCGAGCTGGACCGGCGTACCGGCTGTGGCGGGACCCGCCGCCCGGCGACCAGATCTGTTTCGGCGACTCTCACGATAGAACCGTCCCTGGTGCGTATCGTCAGGCAGCGATCGGCCCAGGACAGCAGCTCCCCCACGACGTCGGTCAGTGGCAGGGGCCCGGCGGCCCGTCGGCGGATCGATACCCTGGCGCCGGTGTCAGCAGGAGTGATACGGACGACATACACGACAAGCGAACGCCCTTGGTGTCGACACGGAACCGTTCAGGTCGATACTAGGGAATCAGTCGCCCGTGAGCCGAGGAGGAACAACCGGTGACCTACGTCATCGCGGAGCCTTGCGTCGATGTGAAGGACAAGGCCTGCATTGAGGAGTGCCCGGTCGACTGCATCTACGAGGGCGGACGGATGCTTTACATCCAGCCTGACGAGTGCGTCGACTGCGGAGCGTGCGAGCCCGTCTGTCCGGTGGAGGCCATTTACTACGAGGACGACGTGCCTGACCAGTGGAAGGGCTTCTCGGACTCGAACGCCCTGTTCTTCGAGGAGCTCGGCTCGCCGGGCGGGGCGTCGAAGGTGGGGGCGCTCGACTTCGACCCGCCCAGCGTCGCCGCGTTGGCGCCGCAGGCTGAGTCCTGACCGGGTCCGTGGGGCCTGCCGCGGCCACCGGGCTTCGGCAGGCCCGTCACCGCCGCGTGCGGCTGCCTGACTTCCCCTGGGACGCGCTGGCCCCGTTCGCGGAGAAGGCCCGTGCCCACCCGTACGGGCTGGTCGACCTCTCCGTCGGCACACCGGTGGACGCGACACCGCTGGTCGTCCAGCATGCCCTGGCCGCGGCGGCCAACGCGCCGGGCTATCCGACGACCGCCGGCACGCCCGAGCTGCGGGATGCCGCCGCCGGCTGGCTGGCGCGCCGGCTGGGCGTGATCGTCGACCCGTCCGCCGTGCTGCCGGTGATCGGGACGAAGGAGCTGGTCGCGCAGCTGCCCGGCCAGCTCGGGCTCGGCCCGGGGGACCGGGTCTGGATCCCGGCTCCGGCCTACCCGACATACGAGGTCGGGGCTCTGCTGGCCCGGTGCGAACCGGTCCTGGGCCCGGCGGACGGCGTGGGGCTGGTGTGGCTGAACACCCCGGCCAACCCGTCCGGGCGGGTACTGACCGTGGACGAGATGCGCGCCGTCATCGGCTGGGCGCGGGAGCGCGGCATCGTCGTCGCCAGCGACGAGTGCTACATCGAGCTGGGCTGGGAGGCCCGTCCCGTCTCGGTGCTGCACCCGGACGTCTGCGGCGGCTCGCACGAGGGGCTGCTCGCCGTCCACTCGCTGTCGAAACGGTCGAACCTCGCCGGCTACCGGGCCGGGTTCGTCACCGGGGATCCCCGGCTGGTGGCGGGCCTGCTGGAGGTCCGCCGGCACGCGGGCGCGATGGTGCCCACACCGGTCCAGGCCGCGATGACGGCCGCCCTGGCCGACGACATGCACGTCGCCGAGCAGCGGGCGCGTTACGCCAACCGCCGGGCCGTGCTCGCGGCGGCGCTGGCGGTCGCCGGTTTCACGATCGAACACAGCGAGGCCGGGCTCTACCTGTGGGCGACTCGCGGCGAGGACGCGTGGGCCACCGTGGACGCGCTGGCCACGGTGGGTGTGCTCGTCGCCCCCGGGACGTTCTACGGTGAGGTCGGCCGTCGGCACGTGCGGATCGCCCTGACCGGGCCGGACGCGCAGATCGCCACCGTGCCGGAACGGATGGCAGTGCTGCCGCCGCCGCAGGCTCCCGCGCCGTCCGTGGGGGGATATCATCCCGATGCCCGTACGACTGGGGCACACCCGGTGACGGCTCCTTCCTCGGCACCTCCGTTGGCGGCCCATCAGCTGTCCGCACCTCGTCCGCCTGCGGGCCAGCCGGTACGGGGCCCGCAGCCCGGCTCCACCGGCACGGGAGCGTTTCCCGTCGCGGCCTGGCCCACCTACGACGCCCCCGGCTACAGCACCTCCGGCCATGACAATCCTGCCTACGACAAGGCCGCCTATGACGGTGCCGGTTACGACGGCAACGGCGGGCACGGCGTCCAGGTCACAACAGAACCACCGGACATCCGGTAACCCCCAAATTGTGCCTTTGGCACAATTTGGGGACCCCTA
>NZ_CEVIVC010000010.1:16777-24993 GCF_982290645.1 Protofrankia sp. CiP1_Cm_nod4 | reverse complement strand
AAAGCCCGGATGGTGGGGTGCCTTCGGTCTACGGGGTTGTGAAGGAGCAGCGGGGGCCGGTGGCCTTGGCCAGCCGGAGATCCAGGGTGGCAAGCTTGGCGTCCAGCGACTCGGCGAGCGCCACGTACCAGCCGTCGTACGCGGTGATGTTCTCCCGCAGCTCCCACACCCGGGTGGCGAACGGCTCGTAGGCGAACAGTTCGACCCGTAGGCTCAGCAGGTCCGCGTGGGCCAGGGCGGCGGTGTCCGCCGAGATCTCACCGGCCAGGGCGGCCCGCCGCAGCACATTCGTGACCTCCACCGGCATGAGATGAGGCGCGGCCAGGTCATCGGTGGCAAGCAGGTGGTCCGCCCAGGTCCCGACCGGGCCGCTGTCGACGAGTGCCGCGACCACGAGACCGGAGTCGACGACGAGGGTCATCTGCGGTCGGCGTCATGGTGGCCGAGGATCGACTCGACCGACAGGTGGCTGCCAACGCGTTGCTTGCGGTCACGGACCCGTGTGAGCAGCACCTCCGCGTCCGGCCGCCGGGCCAGTTCGATCAACTGGGAGCGCAGGTACTCCTGGAGGGAACGGCCGCTGAGCGCGGCCCGCGCGGCGAGTTCGTCACGGGTCCCGTCAGGGACGTCCCGAATCGTGATTGCGGTGACCATAGCAGCATTCTGCTGCTGGAAGCAGCGGATAGCAAGCGGCTGGCGTATGCCTGCAGACGTCTCGTCGGTGGTCCGCCGGGTCTGTCGGTGAGTTTCTGCTGTGTCCGTCGGTGTGCGATACGGGGATCTTTATCGGACAGGCTGATCGTGTTCTCGGCCGGCCCGGGCGGGGCCGGGGGAGGCAATCGGTTGGGCAGCCGCTGGTCCGCCTCGTTAAGGTCGTGACCGTGAGCAGCTCAGCCAGGATTTCCGACTCCGCCGGCTCCGCCGCCGGCCCAGCCGTCGACTCGGCCATCGATCCCGTCATCGACACGTTGTGGGAGAACCCCGACGTGTCCGAGACGCCGGACGGCCGCGACGTGTACGACGTCGTAGTCGAAGCGGTCAGCCTGTTGGACGCAGGGAAGGCGCGGGTCGCCCACGTCACCGACACCGGTGACGTCGTCGTGGACGAGCGGGCCAAGCGTGCCATCCTGCTCGCCTTCCGGGTCCTGCCGATGGCCGAGTCCGCCGCCGGGGACTTTCGCTACCACGACCGGGTGCCGTTGAAGACGTCCTTCGACGGGGTGCGGGTGGTGCCGGGCGCGATCGTCCGCTGGGGCGCGTATGTCGAGCCCGGCGCGGTGCTCATGCCGAGCTACACCAACATCGGCGGATACGTCGGGGCCGGCACCCTGGTCGACACCTGGGCGACGGTCGGCTCCTGCGCGCAGATCGGCCGTCGGGTGCACCTGTCCGGCGGCGTCGGCATCGGCGGGGTGCTGGAGCCGCCGAACGCGAAGCCGGTGGTGGTCGAGGACGACGCGTTCATCGGCAGCCGGTGCATGGTCGTGGAGGGCGCGCGGGTGCGTCGCGGCGCGAAGCTCGGCGCGGGCGCGATCCTGACCGCGTCCACCCATGTCTTCGACGCGGACACCGGCGAGGAGTACCCCCGGGGCGAGATCCCCGAGCGGGCGGTCGCGGTCGGGTCCAGCCGGGTGAAGTCGTTCCCCGGCGGGGACTACGCGCTGCCGTGCGTCCTCGTGCTGCGGACCCTCGCCGAAGGCGAGATCCACGACAAGCTCGCGCTCAACGACGTCCTGCGGGAGCACGGTGTCGCACCCTGAGCCGGGGAGGCGAGGCAACGGGGAGAGATGCCGACGAGGGAGACGAAGCGACGGGGAGACGAAGCGACGTGAGCCCGGGCATGCGCCTTGATCTGAGCCTGTCGGCGACGGAGCTGACCCGCGCTGTCGTCGACATCCCCTCGCCGAGCGGGGCCGAGAGCACGCTCGCGGACGCGGTCGAGGAGGCCCTGACCGGCCTCGGCGGGCTGCGGGTGGACCGTGACGGCGACGCGGTCGTGGCCCGGACCGGGCTGGGCCGGCAGACCCGGGTGCTGCTCGCCGGGCATCTGGACACCGTCCCGGTCGCGGACAACCTGCCCAGCCGGCTGGTGGACGGGCACCTGTACGGATGCGGGACCTCGGACATGAAAGCCGGGGTGGCCGTGATGCTGCGGCTGGCGGCCGCTCTCGCCGGCTCAGCCGCGCCCGCTGGGCCCGCCGGCTCCGCTGGTGTCGCTTCGTCCGCATGGTCCGGGGGCTTCGTTCCCGCGCACGACGTGACCTGGGTCTTCTACGACAACGAGGAGGTCGACGCCGTCCGCAACGGCCTGCGCCGCCTGGCCGCGAACCACCGGGACTGGCTGGACGCCGACCTCGCGCTGCTCCTGGAGCCGACATCGGGCGAGATCGAGGCCGGCTGCCAGGGCACCCTGCGGGTGGCCGTCACGGTGCCGGGACGCCGGGCGCACTCGGCCCGGTCATGGCTCGGGGAGAACGCGATCCACCGGGCCGCGCCGTTACTGGAACGGCTCGCCAGCTACCAGCCGCGGACGGTGACGATCGACGGCTGTGTGTACCGGGAGGGCCTCAACGCCGTACGGATCACCGGCGGAGTGGCCGGCAACATCATTCCGGACGCGTGCGAGGTCCTGGTCAACTACAGGTTCGCTCCGGACCGTGATGTCACCCAGGCGCTCGGTCACGTCCGGGAGGCCCTGGACGGGTTCCCGGTCGAACTGACCGACAGCGCGGCCGGCGCGCTGCCCGGGCTGACCGCGCCGGCCGCGGCCGCGTTCGTCCAGGCGGTGGGGCGCACGCCCGTCGCCAAGTACGGCTGGACCGACGTGGCCCGGTTCGCCGCCCTTGGCATCCCGGCGCTCAACTACGGCCCGGGTGATCCCAACCTTGCCCATACCCGGGACGAACACGTCGCGCTGGGGCTGATCGACGCCGCCGAGGACGTGCTGCACCGCTATCTGGCCGGGCCGGCCGCCGGCCGCGGGCGGCGGTGAGCGCGCCGGCGTCATGACGCGAACCCGTCGTAGGGGGATCGCTGTGGGAGGGGCCGGAGCGGGAAGGGCTGGAGCGGGAAGGGCTGGAGCGGGAAGGACCGGCCGTGCGCATCAGCGGGTGATGCCGGCAATACCCGGGACGAGACCGGCGCGCAGCGCGTCGATGATCGGTGTGGGTATGCCGGTCGAAGCCGCCCAGGCCAGGACACCGCCGTTTCGTGACCGCAGCAGGTCGAGGAACATGTCCATGGTCCGGGCCTGCAGCAGTGCCGGGCCGAGCCCGGCCGGGCTCGACGCGCCGTACAGTGGATTCTGCTCCAGCCGGGCGGCGATGTGGTGCGCGTGGTGGTTGCTGCGCAGGAAGTCCCGCGCGATCTCGTCGTTCCTGACCCCGACCAGGCTCAGGAGAATAGCCGCTATGAGACCGGTCCGGTCCCGGCCGGCGGCACAGTGGAAAAGGACGGGGACGTTCCTGTCCAGGGAATCGGCGATGATGCCGAAAACCTTCCCGATGGTGGCTGAGCCTTCCATGAGGTTCTTGTAGTAGCCCTCGGCGAGCGCCGCGGGATCGCGGCCGTCGGGAAACGGCTCCCGGCCGATCCGGCCCTCCGGCATCACGGAGAGATGGTATGTCTCGAGTTCCGGGAAGATGCGCTGGTCCTGCAGCCCGTCACCGTCGGCCTCCTCGGCCGTCCGCAGGTCGATGATGACACCGATTCCCGCTGCGTCCAGGAGATAGCCGCGGTCGCTCGCCGACAGGCCGTGCAGCGCGTCCGACCTGAACACGAGCCCGTGCCGGGTGGCCTGCTCGTCGTGCAGCGCCAGTCCACCAAGATCCCGGAAGTTGAACAGGCTGTCGAACTCGAAGGACACTGGCCGGCCCCCTCGACATGTATAAAAAGATCTTGCCGTCCGGTGGCAGAAGTGAATCCTACCCCAGGCCCGGGGCCCGCGAGGTGTCCGTTGAAATCACATCCGGCAACAAGTGGTGGGCGGAGGGCCCGGAATATGTCATGACCCGACGGCGCCGGGGAACGGCCGTCGGCTGCCCGTTGCCTTCGTGCCGGGCGCCGGAGGTACGCGCCGTGGCCGGCCCGGCCTCGCGGCAGGGCCGGCCACACGCTGGGCGCGGCCGGCGGGGCGGGCGGTATCCCGGTGCCTGGTAATCAGAGCGGATCCGGCCCGTGACGACATACGGGATTCACGTCCACAACAATTCCGTAATAACTGGGCCGGAATAGGCGGCGAAGTGGTGGCACCGTAACGTCCGGGACAGGTGTCGGGAATCGGGCGGCCCCGTCCTCGTGACGGGCTCCGGTGGCCCCGGGAGGCGATCGCCGGAACGCGGGAGGCCCGTTCCGGGCGCGGGGCCGCGCCGTGTCCGCAACGTCGCTACGCGAGAGCCCGGCGCGAGACGGCGAGGTCGCGGGTGCCGCGGATCGCCGCCACCGTCTCCAGGATCTTCCGGGTCGGTGCCACCTGGTGGGCCCGGAAGATCCTGGCGCCGAGCCACGCGCTCACCGCGGTCGCGGCCAGGGTGCCTTCCAGCCGCTCCGTCACGGGGCTGTCGAGGACCTCGCCGATGAAGTCCTTGTTCGACAGGGCGACGAGCACCGGCCATCCGGTGGCGGCCAGTTCCGGCAGCCGGCGGGTCGCCTCCAGGGAGTGGCGGCTGTTCTTGCCGAAGTCGTGCCCGGGATCGACGATGATGCCCTCGGGCCGCACGCCGAGCGCCCTGGCGCGTTCGGCGAGCCCGGTCGTCGTGGCGACGATGTCGGCGACCACATCGTCGTAGGTGACCCGGTGCGGGCGGGTACGCGGCGGCTGGTGCCCGGCGTGGGTGCAGACCAGGCCCAGCCCGTGCTCGGCGGCGACCTCGGCGAGCCGGGGGTCGGCGCCGCCCCACGCGTCGTTGAGCAGGTCGGCGCCCTCGGTCGCCACGATCCGGCCGACCTCGGCGCGCCAGGTGTCCACACTGATCACGATGTCGGGGTGCCTGGCGCGGACCAGCGCGACGAACCCGCCGACCCGGCGCAGCTCCTCGGCGGTGTCGACATCCTCACCGGGAGCGGCCTTGACCCCGCCTATGTCGATGATCCGGGCGCCTTCCGCGACCGCGCGCTCGACGGCGGCCAGCGCCTCGCGCTCGCCGTAGGTGGCGCCCCGGTCGAAGAAGGAGTCCGGCGTCCGGTTGACGATCGCCATGATCACCAGGTCGGACGGGTGGAACGTCGACGAACCGAGCCGCAGGTCGCCACCACAGCCCGCGGGGAACACCGGGAGAGGGGCATCCGGTGCTCCTGGCGTACCGGCGGTCCCGACGTCGGTGGGCATCCGGGCCAGCTTAGCTGGTCACCCGTCCACGGACCGCCGCGCGGCCGAGGGGCAGGGGCCGCCGGCCGGCTGTGGGCAGGGGCCGCCGCGCATCGCGGACTTCCCCGAGCAGCCCGGCAACGGCGGCAAGCGCGCGGAAGGGGTGGCACATGCGGCGGGACTCCGCCAGCCGTGTAACGATCGTTGGGTGTTGCTCGCTGTCGAGATCGTGGTTGTCGCCGCCATCGTCTTCGCTGTCGCGGCCCTGGCGGTGGGCAGGTTCGACCGGTTGTCGCCCGCTCCGCGCGACGCGGCTGACCAGCGCCTGCCGTCACCGACGATGTCCGCGGACGATGTGGCCGGTATCCGGTTCGAGATGGCGCTACGGGGATACCGGATGGCCGACGTGGACGCGGTGCTTGCGCGCCTTGCCGGCGAGCTCGCCTGGCGTGACGCCGAACTCGCGCGGCGGGACGAGGAGATGGTGCGGCTGGCCTCCTTCGCCCGGCTCGATCGCTACCCCTGGCCCGCCCGGGGCGCGGACCAGGATGGCTGGGGCAGCCAGGCCGAGGGCCCGGATGTCACGGGCACCCGCCAGCCGACGGACGCCGCCGGCATACGGCGTCTGTCGGGCACACCGGACGGCCCGCACGGCCCGCTGCCCGCGCCGCCGCCGGGCTGACGCCTGCCAGCGCCGTGCCTGCCGGCGGGCTGCTGGCGCCCCGCCAGGCCCTGGCGGCGGCGTGGCGTGTTGTGCTGCTGTTGTGTCGAGCCGCGGCGGGTGGCGTGCGGGCGACACGGCGGTGACTTTCCCGTCGTCCACGGTGTCCTTATCGTTGGTGTTGGTTCGAATCGTGTTCGTGTTGGCGGTCCGGGGGTGCCTTTGGTGGTTTGCGGACCTGTCAGCCTGTGTCTGTTGTGGCGCTGCGGGGTGACGTGTTTCGGTTCCCGGCCTGTTCTCCGGGATAATCGCTGGTGGTAGCAGGTCCGACGGCAGGAAGAGGTGCACCGATGGCGGCCATGAAGCCGCGGACGGGTGACGGTCCGCTCGAGGTCACCAAAGAGGGGCGCAGCATAATCATGCGCGTCCCGCTCGAAGGGGGTGGCCGTCTCGTGGTGGAGCTGTTGCCTGACGAAGCGAAAGATCTTGGGGACGCCCTGAAGTCGGCGGCCGGCTAAGCGTGCGCAGCCAGCGTGCCTGACGTTGTGGACAGTGGTTGGGCTGCTGCCCGTCCGCCGATTGTGAGGCCGTGGGCCGGCGCCCCGCTGGACGCCGGTGCCCCGGTGCTGGCTTTGCTGACCCTCCCGCCGGAGAAGGCGGGTGCGTTCGCGGTGGTCACCCCGGCCGGGCGCGCGGTCGGCGAGTCCCTCGGCATCGATCTTGATCTTCTGCTTGCGGGGGAACGCGCCAGCGGTGACCAGGGCGAGGTGATCGCCATCCCGCTGGGGCGTGCTGCCGGCCCGCGTAAGCTGCTGCTGGTGGGGGCCGGCAAGCGGGACGCGGCGGCGTGGCGGGCCGCCGGTGCCGCGCTGGCCCGCCGGGCCGGGCCGGCCGACCGGGCCGCCGTGCTCGCCGACGCCCGGGCCGGTGTGGACGCGGCCGCCGCACGGGCCTTTGCCGAGGGCCTGGCGCTGGCCTCCTACCGGCCGTTCGCCGCTTGCGGGCATCCGGCCGCCGCGGTGGGCGGGACGAGCGCGCCGCGCGGCGCGGCTGGTCATGCCGATGACCCCGGCCTCGGCGGCACCCCTGCCGAGCCCGTCACCGTTGAGCCCGTCACCGTTGAGCCTGCCGGTACCGGTACTGGTGTCGAGTCCGCCGCCGATGCCGGGCCCGACGTCGCCGACGAGCCGTCGAGGATCCTGCGTGAGGTGACGCTCGTCGTCCCGGATCCGGACGACGTCGGCCTGCGGGCGTCGCTCGCCGCCGCCGCCGCGGCCGCTCGTGCCGTCCACCTCGCCCGTGATCTGATCAATACGCCGAGCCTGCTGAAGTCACCGGCCTGGTTCGCCGACCGCGCGGTCGAGCTCGGCCGGGCCGCCGGCCTCGACGTCGAGGTGCTCGGCCCCGACGAACTGGCCGGCGAGGGCTTCGGGGGGCTGGTCGCGGTGGGCGCGGGCTCGACACGCCCACCCCGGCTGGTGCGGCTGACCTACAGCGGCCCTTCGGCCGGCGCTCCCTCGGCCGGCGGCCCCTCGTCGGACGGGGCGCGCGCGTCGGCGGACGCCCGGCACGTGGTGCTGGTGGGCAAGGGGATCACCTTCGACTCCGGTGGCCTGTCGTTGAAGCCCGCGACGTCCATGACCACCATGAAGACCGACATGTCCGGCGCCGCGGCCGTCCTGGCGACCATGGTGACGCTGCCGGCCCTGCGGGCTCCCGGGCGCGTCACCGCGCTGCTCTGCCTCGCCGAGAACATGATCGGCGGGGGCGCGCTGCGGCCCGGGGACGTCATCTCCTGCTGGGGCGGCACCACCGTCGAGGTGCTCAACACCGACGCCGAGGGGCGCCTGGTGCTCGCGGACGGGCTCGCCTACGCCGCCACCCTGGCACCGGACGCGATCGTCGACCTGGCGACCCTCACCGGCGCGGTCACGATCGCGCTGGGCCGCAGGACGGCCGGCCTGTTCGCCTCCGACGAGGTCCTGGCCGAGCAGCTCTCGTCCGCGGCGGCGGACGCGGGCGAACGGGTGTGGCGCCTCCCGCTGGTCGAGGACTACCGGCCGGCGCTGGAGTCCACCGTGGCCGACCTGGCGAACACCGGTAGCGCGCTGAACGTCTCCGGTGGGTCGATCACGGCCGCGCTCTTCCTGCGGGAGTTCACCGGTGGCCTGCCCTGGGCACATCTGGACATCGCCGGCACCGCCCGCTCCGACTCCGACGACGGCGAGATCAGCAAGGGCGGGACGGGCT